>RGVT01000072.1 GCA_010027105.1 Planctomycetia bacterium | reverse complement strand
GGCTTTAGCGACCAGCGAAGCCATGGATGGCGCAGCGCCAGTCGCTAGGAGTGAGCGCAGCCCGGAGGGCGCAGTGAACGTCCGGCGACGGGGTCTGGGGAGCACGAAGCCGGCGCGCAACGCGTGACCTCACGTGGCGAAAGACGGGGGCTCGTTGCCCGGCTTCCACTTGATGTTGCAGCCGAGGCTGGGCCGCTGTTCGGCCGGGACCGGGCGGCCGGCGAGGAGCGCGTCGATGGCGGCCCGCAGGTCGGCGCCCGTCACGGGCACGTCGTTGCCGGGGCGGCTGGCGTCGAGCTGGCCGCGGTAGACGAGCCGGCGGGCGCCGTCGAACAGGAAGAAGTCGGGCGTGCAGGCGGCGTGGTAGGCGTGAGCCACCTCCTGCGTCTCGTCGTAGAGATACGGAAACGCGTAGCCGCGCTGCTCCGCCTCGTGCACCATCTGCTCGGGCGAGTCGGCGGGATGCGATGCGACGTCGTTGGAGCTGATCGCCACCACGCCGATGCCCCGCGACAGGTAGTCGCGGCCGAGGGCGGCGAGCTGGTCGGCCACGTGCTTCACAAACGGGCAGTGGTTGCAGATGAACATCACGAGCGTGCCCTTCGGCCCGGCGGCCTCGGCGAGCGCGACCGTGCGGCCGTCGACGTTCGGGAGGGTGAAGTCGGGGGCCGGGGTGCCGAGCGGCAGCATCGTGCTGGGCGTGCGAACCATGGGGTGGGCTCCTGGGCGAGACAGGGATCGTAACGAAAAGATCCTTCAGCGTTTCAGAAACACCCGCCGGGCGTTGGCGGTCGTCGCTGCCGCGAACTTCTCGAGCGCCTCGCCGCGGGCGATCGCCAGGCAGCGGGCGGTGTGCACGAGGTGCCCGGGCTCGTTGCGGCGGCCGCGCACCGGCTCGGGCGAGAGGAACGGGCTGTCGGTCTCGATGAGCAGCCGGTCGAGCGGTACGGTCGTCGCGACGGCCCGCAGGTCGCCGGCCGAGCGAAACGTGACCATGCCGGCGAACCCCAGGTGGCAGCCGAGATCGACCGCCTCGGCCGCCTCGGCGGCGGTGCCGGTGAACGAGTGGAGCACGATGGCGAGCGGCCCCCGCGCGACCGCCGTTCGAAGCATGTCGAGCGTGTCGCGGATGCTCTCGCGGGTGTGCACCACGAGCGGCAGGCCGAGCTTCTGCGCCAGGCGGATGTGCCGCTCGAAATAGTCGCGCTGCAGGTCGCGGGGGGCGGCGTCGCGGTACCAGTCGAGCCCCGTCTCCCCGACGGCCTGGGCCCGGCCCGACGTCACCAGCCGCGTCACGCGATCCCACTCGTCGGCCGCCACCTCGTGGACGTCATTGGGATGGATGCCGGCGGCACACGCCACGCCCGGCTCGCGGGCCGCGAGGTCCGCTCCGGCCTCGCTGTCGGCCGCCCGCGTGCCGATCACCGCGAACCCCGTGACCCCCGCGGCCCGGGCGCGGGCGAGCACCTGCGGCAGCTCGTCGCCGTAGCGCATCGGATCGAGGTGGCAGTGGCTGTCGAAGAATACCATCGCGGTCACTACCTGAGGCAAACGACTTCCTCATCCGAACGAGGGAGGCGAGGGGGTCGGCGAACGCTCGACGAGCGTCGGGCCGCCGCGGCCCGAGCGAGTCGACTTTTGCCGCCCCCGAGCCGGAGCCGTACCGACGAACGGGTCGAGCTATCCCGCGGCGGCGCGCGGCCGGGCGAGCACCTGCTGAAGGTCGTTGAGGTGGGATCGGGTGGACGTGATCGCCTCGCGCACGAGGCCGAGCCCCTCGGCATCGCCCCCCGCCGCCGCCGTGCGCTCCAGCTCGACCACCTGCGACTCGAGGCCCGCCACGATCCGCGGCAGCAGCACCCGCAGGTCGAGGTCGTGGGTCGCGGTGAAGCGGATGGGATAGGGATGACGCGGCACCGGGACGCCGCGCTCCTCGAGGATCGCGCCGGCCCGTTCGAGGAGGCTGTGGTGGTCGTCGACGAGCTCGGCGAGTGCGAACTTGATCTCCTCGGAGCCGGGGTAGGTCCAGATGCCGGCGTCGGCGACGTACAACGCCAGCGACGAGCCGAGCAGCGAGACGAGTTGCGACAGAGGCTGTGCCGTCGTGTCCATGGGATGCTCAGGAGGCGAACGCCCCGGCGAGCTGCGCCGCTGCATACAGGCCCGACCAGAAGAGGCCGAGGCCCACGACGGGCAGCACGAGGGCGGTCACGAGGGCGCCGGGCAGCGAGACGAGCGGGAAGGGCTCGGTGGCCCGTTCGGCCGGCGGCGGGTCGAACGTCATGACCTTCAGCACCCGCAGGTAGTAGAACAGGCTGACGACCGTGTTGAAGCCGCCGACGACGAGCAGCACGAGCAGGAGCGGCCGCTCCGCCCCCGCCGAGATCGCCTCGACGAGCGCCGAGAACACGAGGAACTTCGACACGAAGCCTGCCAGCGGCGGCAGGCCGATCAGGCTCACGAGCACGACCGCCGTCGCCACCACGATCCCCGGGCTCGTCCGCACGA
The DNA here is from genome assembly GCA_010027105.1 of Planctomycetia bacterium. Classification (GTDB taxonomy): domain Bacteria; phylum Planctomycetota; class Planctomycetia; order Pirellulales; family UBA1268; genus RGVT01. Next base: position 7,239 of record RGVT01000072.1, on the reverse strand, counting down.
GCCCGGCGTACGACGAGATCTCCTCGCTGCGGAGCGTGTTCCGGAGGAAGGCCACGATCGCGAAGGCGCCGAGATTCATGAACACGTAGGTGCCGAGGTAGAAGGCCACGGCCGTGACGGCGTCGCGGGTGCCGGCGGCCGTCACCCCGGCCATCGCGATCGCGGCGGCCACGCCCATCATCAGGTAGCCGGCGTGGGCCACGGTGGAGTAGGCGAGCAGCCGCTTCATGTTGGTCTGGCCGTAGGCGGCGAGGTTGCCGAGCGTGCAGGTGACGGCGGCCATCAGCCCGACGAGGTAGACCATGAAATGCCGCGTGTCGTCGAGGGCGGCGAGCGTCTGGGCCGCCGCTTCACCGCCGGCCGGGACCCCGAGCGTGAAGGCCACCCGCAGCAGGAGCGCCACGGCTGCGGCCTTGCTGGCCACGGAGAGGAACGCCCCCACCTCGGCCGCCGCCCCCTCGAACACGTCGGGGCACCAGAAGTGGAACGGCACGGCCGACAGCTTGAACGCGAGGCCCACAGCGAGCATGAGCCCGCCGAGCGAGAGCACCATCACGCTGCCGCCCGCGGCCCCGGCGTGGGCCGTCTTGGCCAGCTCCACCGTCATGCTCGGCAGGTGGCAGGTGCCGAGCACTCCGGCGAGCAGGCTCAGGCCGTAGAGCATGATCCCGGCGGCACCGGCGCCGTACACCGCGTACTTGATGGCCGCCTCCGAACTCGCCTTCCGTCCCTTGAGCAGGCCGGCGAGGGCGTACGAGGGGACGCTCGCCATCTCCACCGCCATGAACACCATGAGCAGGTGGTTGGCAGACGCCATCAGGCACATGCCGAGCGTGCCGCCGAGCACGAGCGTGTAGAAGTCGGCCCCGTCCTCGCGGTCGGGAATGCCGGACACCTTCGTGAACAGGATGTAGAGGGCGAGGAAGCCGAGGAGCAGCAGCCGCACGTAGGCCGTGAGCGCGTCGTAGACGAGCAGCCCCGTGAACAGTTCCTGCCGCCCGGCGAGCAGGTCGCCGCCCGCGGGGAGCGACTTGAAGTCGCTCCAGGCGTACCACAGGCCGAACCCCACGCCGCCGAGGGCCACGAGGGCCGAGTCGGCATGCCGCAGAACCGGCAGCATCCGGCAGAGCAGGAGCAGCACGACCGTGGCCGCCAGGCACAACTCCGGCCGGAAGAGCGGCAGCGACACGTCGAGCGTGTTGGCGAGCGTGTCGGTGATGAGCGAGCCGAGATTCATCAGTCGGTTCCGGGAATAGTTCTCGTTGAACAGGCCGTGTCAGCGGGCGGCGACGTCCTGGCCGGGCCCCTGCTCCCCGATCGCCGCCACGGAGGCGGGCTTGGCGTCGTGGACGCGGCGGGTCCAGTCGGCGAGCGTCTCCACCTGCCGGTTCACGCTGGGCGCGACGTAGTTGAAGAGGATCTGCGGGGCCACGCCGAACAGGATCGCGAAGAATACGAGCGGCGTCGCGATCGCGAGCTCGCGGGGCGTGATGGCGGTGAGGTGGTCGCCATGGGGGCCCTTGTACTCGGCGCCGAGGTACACCCGCTGGATCGCCCACAGGATGTAGGCCGCCGTGAGGATCACCGTGAACGCCGACACCACGGCGAGGGCACGGCTGTAGTTCCAGCTCGAGAGCGTCACGAGCACCTCGCCGATGAAGCCGCAGAGGCCGGGCAGGCCCAGGCCGGCGAAGAAGACCGCGATCGCGAGGCCCGAGTAGACCGGCATCCGGTTGAAGATGCCGCCGAACTCCTCGAGGTTGCGGTGGTGGACGCGGTCGTAGAGCACGCCCACCATGAAGAACATGCCCGCCGACGAGATGCCGTGGGCGAGCATCTGGAACATGGCGCCGTTCACGCCCTGCGCCCAGGCGTCCCAGCGGTAGTCGTGCCCCGCGACGGCGCTCCACACGCCGAGGCCGAGCATCACGTAACCCATGTGGCTCACCGAGCTGTAGGCCACCATCCGCTTGAAGTCCTTCTGGGCGAGGGCCGCGAAGGCGCCGTAGACCATCGAAACCACGCCCAGGCCGCAGACGAGCCAGGCGAGATCCAGGCCCGCCCCGGGGCAGATCGGATAGCAGATCCGCAGGATGCCGTAGCCGCCGAGCTTGAGGAGCACGCCGGCGAGGATCATCGAGATCGGCGTCGGGGCCTCGACGTGCGCGTCGGGGAGCCAGGTGTGCACCGGCACCACCGGCACCTTGATCACGAACCCGATCAGGAGCAGCAGGAAGGCCCACTTCTCCAGGCTCATGCCCCAGATCTGCGTCGCCGCGAAGGGCGAGTTCGGCAACTGGCCGATCTGGGCGAGGGCGAGCAGGTTGAAGGTGTGCACCGGCGCCTTCGCATCCCTGACGGCCCGCACGGCGTCGGCCTGGGCGCCCGCGTCGAGGGCCGGGCTCACGACGTGGCTCGCGAGCAGCTGCTCGGGCGAAAGCTGCCGTAGGTCGCTCGTGAAGTAGAGCATCAGGATCGCGAGCAGCATGAGCACGCTGCCCAGGAGCGTGTAGAGGAAGAACTTGATCGCGGCGTACTCGCGGCGCGGCCCGCCCCAGATGCCGATCAGGAAGTACATCGGCAGGAGCATCACCTCCCAGAACACGTAGAACAGGAAGAAGTCGAGCGACACGAACACGCCGAGCATGCCCGTCTCGAGGAGCAGGAAGAGCACGTGGTAGGCCTTCACGTGCTTCGTGATCGGCCAGCTCGCGGCGGCCGCGAGCATCGAGAGGAACGTGGTGAGCACCACCAGCGGCAGGCTGATGCCGTCGACACCGAGCAGGTATTCGATGCCGAAGGCCCTGATCCACGGCAGCTTCACGACGGCCTGCATCCCCGTATCGCCGAGCCGGAACTGCGCCGGCCCCGCGGCCCCGAAGAGCTGCGGCCAGGCCATCCAGAGCGAGAGCACGAACACCACGGCCGTGGTGAAGAGCGTCGTCCAGCGGATGAACTCCTCGCGGGCCTTGGGAACGATGGGCAGCGAGAGGAAGGCCGCGACGAGCGCCGGAAGGAAGACGATCGCCGTCAGGGGCCAGAGGGCGGGCTGCGTGATTGAGGCTGCTGCGTCCATGGGAAAGTCCGTGCGACTAGGTTTTCGAAGCGGTTTGTGAAACGTGTGTCGTCATCAGCCGGCCATCGACGTCCGGAAGAGCAGGCTCGCCAGCACGAAGAGGGCCACGGTGCCGACCACGATGAACATGACGTATTGCCGGAGGTGGCCGGTCTGGAGCTTCTTGAGCTCGAGGCCGGCGTGCCAGGTGGCGTTGGCGGTGGCGTTGACCAGGCCGTCGACGATCGTGCGGTCGATCCAGGCGTCGATGCCCGCGAGCTGCCGGGCCGTCCAGGCGAGGCCCTCGATGATCCGGTCGATCACCCCCCGGTCGGTGCCGCTGGCGAGCTCTGCGATGCCGAGCGCCGGCAAGACGAACAGGGCGTGGTAGAGCTCGTCGAAGTACCAGCGGCCGGCGAGGAAGGAATAGACGGGCCTGAAGATCGTCGCCACGACCGCGGGCGAGATGATCCGCACGAGATACATGAGCGCTGCCAGCACCACGCCCGCCAGGGCCGTCGCGAACGCCGTGAGCGTGGCCGTCACGTGGATTGCCCCCTCGTGGCTCTCGTGCTCCGCCGGGAAAGTCAGGTTGCCGAACACGAACCCGCCCGTCATCCCCTCGGCCGTGCCCGCGGGGCGGGCCTGTTCGAGGAGGTTCGGGAGGCCAAACCCGCCCGGCAGTGTCCAGCCCGCGGCAACGGCGAGCACGGCGAGCACGACGAGCGGCGCCACCATCACGCCGGGCGACTCGTGGGCGTGGTCGGCCACGTGGTGGTCGCGTGGCTCGCCGGCGAACGTCATGAACCAGAGGCGGAACATGTAGAACGCCGTGAGGAACGCGCCGCCGGCCACGGCGAGAAACAGGATTGAATGGGCGGGATTGGCCCGGGAGAAGGAGAGGGCCTGGGCGAGGATCGCGTCCTTCGAATAGTAACCCGAGAGGCCGATCACGAACGGCACGCCGGCCCCGATGATCGCCAGGCACCCCACGAGCATCGTCCCGGCCGTCCACGGCATGACGCGGGCGAGGCCGCCCATCTTCCGCATGTCGTTGGTGTGGCAGGCGTGGATCACGGAGCCCGAGCAGAGGAAGAGCAGGCTCTTGAAGAAGGCGTGCGTGACGAGATGAAAGAGCCCCGCCGCCCAGCCGCCCACGCCGAGGGCGAGCATCATGTAGCCGAGCTGGCTGACCGTCGAGTAGGCGAGCACCCGCTTGATGTCGTTGGCCACCAGCGCGATCGTGGCGGCGATGAAGAGCGTGATCGCGCCGACGTAGGCGATCACGAGGAGCACGTCGGGCGTGAGCACGGGATAGAAGCGGCCCACGAGATAGACGCCGGCGGCCACCATCGTCGCCGAATGCACGAGCGCCGAGACGGGCGTGGGGCCCTCCATCGCGTCCGGCAGCCAGACGAACAGCGGAAACTGCGCGCTTTTCCCGACGCAGCCGCAGAAGATGCCGACGCCCGCGATGAAGAGCAGCCAGCGGCCGAGCCCCATGCTTCGCCAGTCGTCGATCTTGGCGGCGACCTCGGCGGCCGGCGTTGTGGCGACGAGATCGGCTGCGGCGAACTTCACCATCCCGTCGGGCACCTGCAGGGCGTGGCCGCCCTCCGCAGGCCGCACGAGGCCGAAGAGGCCGGGCCGCACGACCTGGGCGCCGTCGGGCCCTGCTGCCTTCGAGTCGGCGAACTGGAGCGTGCCGAGCGCCCCCCAGAGGGCCATCAGGCCGATCAGCATCCCGAAGTCGCCGACACGATTGACGATGAACGCCTTGTTGGCCGCGGTCGAGGCACTCGTCCGCTCGTAGTAGAACCCGATCAGGAACCAGGAGCAGATGCCGACGAGTTCCCAGAACACGAACACCATCGCGAGGTTGCCCGCGATCACGATGCCGAGCATCGAGAAGCAGAACAGCGAGAGGGCCTGGAAGAACCGGGGAAAGCGGCCGGGCCGGTGGAGGTGGCCGCCGCCCGAGAGGTGCACCTCGTGGTCGGTCACGTCGTGCAACTCGTCGTGCATGTAGCCCGACGCGTAGACGTGGATGCAGGTCGCGATGAACGTGACGACGACGAACATCGCCACCGTGAGGGCGTCGATGTACCAGCCGATCGAGAGCCTGAGGCCGCCGCCCTGGTAGAGCGTGTACCAGTCGCCCGCATACGCCACCGGCCCGGCCGCCTCCGCCGAGTGGTCGGAACCATGGCTGCCGCCGTGATGTGCGGCCTGCACCGGGTGGGCCCCGAGCCACGTGCCGGCCGCGAGGAGCGAGAGCACGAGCGAGGTCACGATCGCGGCCGTGGCCACCCAGGCGGCGTTGCGGCCGTGCGGCCCCATCCGCGGCCCGAAGAACAGGATCGCCACGAACGAAGCCAGCGGCACGAGCCAGGCCAGGCCGAGGAGCAGCGGGAGTTGGGCGGCGATGTCCACGGCGGCGCGTGCCTCAGCCCTTCAGGTCGTCCGCCCGGTCGACGTCGACCGTGGCGTGGTTGTTGTAGAAGTTGAGCGTGATGGCGAGGGCCACGGCCGCCTCCGCGGCCGCGAGCAGGATCACGAACAGCGCGATCACCTGGCCGTCGAGCCCGAGCGACGCCGCCCCCTGCCCGCGCAGGTAGGGGGACGCGAAGGCCACGAAGTTCACGTTCGCCCCGTTGAGCACGAGCTCGATCCCCATGAGCACGCCGAGGGCGTTCCGCTTCACGGCCATGCAGACGATGCCGGCCGTGAACAGGATCGCGCCCACCACGAGGTAGTGGGCGACGCTCACGCCGTCGCCGGCGGAGGCGAGCAGGGGCACGACCGCCCCGACGCACGAACCCGTCATCGGGCACCTCCCGCCGCCAGGGCCGAGGCCGAACCGGTCGTCCGGCGCCGCATCTCCGACGGGGGCGCGACCGAGGCCGCCACCTCGATCGCCCGTGGCGTCCGCCGCCGCTTCGCGCGGGCGAGATAGGCCGCGCCGACGAGCACCACGAGGAGGTGCACGGAGACGATCTCGAAGGGCAGCAGGTAGCCGCTGCGGACGCCGGCCGGCGCGCCCGCGGCCGGCTCGTCGACGCGGACCCCCACGAGCGCGGTGCCGAGCGGCGTGGCGGCCGGCGGCCCCTCCTCGCCGAGCCCCGGCCGCCGCCAGGCCTCGACCGAGAAGGCCGCCTGCAGGAGGAGCGCGAGCAGCGACGCCGCCACGATCCCGGCGAGCACGCGGTCGCCCGCGGAGGTCTTGATCGACACGAAGGGGGCCTGCGCGGTGAGCATCACGCCGAACACGAGCAGCACGAGCGTGCCGCCGACGTAGATCATGAGCTGCATCGCCCCGATGAACTCCGCCCCGGCGAGGAAGAAGAGCCCGGCCGTCGCGCCGAGCGAGAGCACGAGGTAGAGGGCCATCCGCACCACGTTGTCGGCCACCACGACCCCGACGGCGAACCCGCAGGCCAGCAGGGCGAAAAGATAAAACAGCAGCGTGTGGAAGTTCACGGCCGCGATCATGATTCCCCCCGTCATGACGCCACCTGTGCCACGGCCTTGGCGGCAGGCGGCGCCGGGCGGGCGGCCGCGCCGCCGGGCCCCTCGAGCCAGCCCTCGCGGATCTCGCCGGCTGGCCGGGCGACGCCCCGCACGACGCCCCCCGGCAGGAACAGCTGCCAGAGCATCGCGCCGGCGAACATCACCGCCGCGATCGGCGTGCAGTACTTGAGGCACGTCGTCATCACCTGGTCGATACGGAGCCGCGGCAGGGTCCAGCGAATCCACATCATCACGAGCACGCCCAGCGTGGCCTTGCCGAGCAGGTTGACCATCCCCAGGAGTCGCAGGAAATAGTTGGCCGTGTCACCCGTCCCGCCGCTCAGGCCGAGCAGCTTCGCAACCGGGATCGGTCCGTTCCAGCCGCCGAGAAAAAGCACGGCGGCCAGCGCGCTCACGAGGAACATCGAGCCGTACTCGGCCATGAAGAAGAAGCTCCAGCGAAGCCCCGAATACTCCGTGTGGAACCCGGCCACGAGTTCGCTCTCCGCCTCGGCCAGGTCGAAGGGCGCCCGGTTGACGCTCGCCACGGCACAGGTCACGTAGACCCAGAACACCACGAACGTGAACGGGTCGTGGAACAGATACCAGTTCGTGAACCAGCCGGCCTGCTTCTCGGCGATCGTGACGAGATCCATCGTCCCGGCGAGCATCAC
>RGVT01000071.1 GCA_010027105.1 Planctomycetia bacterium | reverse complement strand
GTGCGCAGATCGACGCAGTGCAGCGTGTCGGATTCCAGCGGCGTGAGCAGCACGCGGCCCGCCGCCACCACGGGGCACGCGTCGCGCCAGCCGCTCGACACACCCGAAGTCGTGGAGATCGACCTCGCCGACGGCCGGATCACCGGCCGCTCGCCCGCCCGCGGCGGCACGATTCCCGGCAACCTGGTGGCCTACCGGGGCGAGGTGATCTCACAGGGGATCGACTCGCTCGACGTGTTCCACCAGGTCGCGCCGCTCGAGGGGCGGATCGAGACGGCAGCCAACGCGCGGCCCGACGACCCCTGGGCGCTCCTCTGGCGGGGGCAGCTCGCGCTCGATGGCGGCCGCGTCGCCGACGGGCTGCGGGCGATCTCGGCCGCCCGGAGGGCGGATCCGGCCCGGATCCCGGCCGAACTCGTCGCCGACGCGCTCCTGTTCGGGATGCGGCGGGATTTCGCGGCGGCCGCGCCGCTGTGGCGGGAGATCTCCGAGACGGCCGGCCCGCTGCCTCGGTCGAAGGCGCTGCTCTGCATCGCGATCGACAACCAGATCGCCGCCGGGGCCGTCGACGAGGCGTGGCGATCGTGCCGAGCGCTGCTCGAGCTGCCCCCGGCCGTCGGCGCCGACGACGACTGGCTGATCGGCGACGTGGCCGACCCGGCGCTCGTGATCGCCGAACCGCGCTGGCTGCGGGGCCGGATCGGCGACCTGCTCGCGAAGGCATCGCCGGCGCTGCACCGGGAGATCGACACGTTCGTCGCGGCGGCGCTCGCGGAGGCGCGGGCGGACGACGCCGAGGATCCGCCCGACGCGTTGGCCCGGCTGTCGCTCTGCTTCGCCGCCCATCCCGCGGCCGCCACGGCGCGGCGCATGCTCCTCGAGGCACTCGACGAGCGGCTCGCCTCCCGGGCCATCCCGCGCGACACCGCCCGCACGCTCGCGCTCGAGCGGGAGTTGCTCCGGCGCGAGATCGCAGCGGGCGCGCCGGCGCCGGCCGCGGCGGGCACGACGACCCGCGGGGCGTGGCCGCTCGGCAGGGTGGCGGTGCACCGCGGCGGGCGGGCGCGGCCGGAGGAGCAGATGCGGCTCTCGCGCATGATCCCCGTGCCGGTCGACCCCCGCTCGGAGAGCGACGTGCCCGGCCTGCAGATCGGCTGCGACGTGCAGTCGCAGGCGCTCGTCGTGAGCGACGGCGTGGGCCGGCGGCTCGGCGACCCGATCCCCTGCGACGCCGGCCCACGCCGTCGCTCACGACGAGCGCCTGCGACTGCACGTCGCAGCCGATCTGCAGGCCGGGCACGTCGCTCTCCGAGCGGGGGTCGACCGGGCGGCGCCCCGACGGCTGTGGCTGGTGAACGATGCCGCCGGCCTGCCACCCGAACTTCCCCCCTTCGGCATCCAGACCGTCCGCGGTGGCGGCCGCCTCAAGCGCAACGGCAAACTCGCGCTCGGCATCGCGGTGTCGGAGCCAGACATGCCGGCCGCCGCCCGGAGGGTCCGCGGCATGCTGCCGCTGGCGAGCGGGGCGGCGCTCCTGGTCGACCAGACGCTCGAGTTTCGTGATCCCGTCGACGGCGTGCCGGGTTGGAGGCGGAGCCGGCTGCCCGCCGCCGGCGAACTGATCGGCGACGAAGAGTTTCTCTGCGTCTGCCCGCGCGACGGCCGGCGGGCGACGGTGCTCGCGACCGGCGACGGCAGGTTCGTGAGGAACTGCACGCTGCCGCCCGACGACAGGCGGCTGGCGATCCGTGGCCGCCGCATCCTCACGATCGCCACCGCCTCGGGGCCGCGGGTGACGCTCGACTGGATCGATCCGGCGCGGGACGAACGGACGAGGATCGGGGAGTTTTCCGGCGACGCCCGCGGCGCGCAGGCGGGGCCCGACCTGTTCGCCGTGCTCGAGCCGGACGGCACGCTCACGCTCGTGGACCTCGACCGTGGCGTCGTCCGCTCGCGCACCACGCTGCCCGACATGCCCTCCGGGCTCGATCAGCTGCGGGTGATGCCGTGGGAGGATCGCCTCCTGGTCGTCGCCGGACGGCGCGAGACGGCGCAGGAACTCAAGGTGCTCGAGAGGGCGGGTCCGGTGGCCGCACTGCCGCAGATGGTGCCGGGGGACGACGCCGCCGCCACGCCGTTCAGCGGGTCGATCTGGGCCGTGTCGCGCGACGACGGCGCGCCGCTGTGGCCCGTGCCCGCGACCGTGGTGCGGCACTGCCTGCACCCGCACCAGCCGGCGGGCCTGCCGGTGCTGGTCTTCGCGCGGCACCTGCCCTCGCACCGCGACGGCGACCGCGTCAGGCTGAGCGTGCTCGCGCTCGACAAGCGCACGGGCCACGCCGTCTACGCGGACGACAGGATCGGCGTGCAGCCGCACGTGTTCAGCATCTGCCAGGCGGCCGGCGATCCCGACGCCCACTCCGTGACGCTCTCGAGCGCGGGGGCCGACGCCGCGGAGATCCGCCTCCAGTTCACCGGCGAGCCGATGGCCCCCCGACCGCCCCACCAGGCCGCCGCGCGGCCGGCGGGGGGCGGCGACCTGCTCGGCGAACTCGAATCGTGGCTGCAGAGGGCGATCACGATCCCGCTTCCGTTCTGATCCCCCGCATGCTGCCGCGCCGCGTCATCCTCGCCTGCCTGCTCGCCGCCGCCCCGGCCCCGCCGGCGGCCCGGGCCGCCGCGCTCGACGACGGGGTCGAGCGGACGGTCACGCGGGGGCTCGACTGGCTCGTCCGCCGGCAGTCGCGCCGCGGGAGCTGGTCCGCCAACGACGGCCGCTATCCCACGGCGATGACGGCCCTGGCGGGCACGGCGCTGTTGCTCGAGGGGTCCACGACCACCCAGGGCCGCCACGCCGACGCCATCCGCCTGGCGGTCGACTACCTCGTGAGCCGCTCGCGGGTCAACGGGCTGATCGGCGACCCCAAGACCGACGACCGCTACACCTACGGCCACGGCTTCTCGATGCTCTTCCTCTCGCAGGTGGTCGGCGAGGAGGAGGACGAGCGCCGCCGGGAGGAACTCGTGCGGGTGCTCACGAAGGCAGTCGAGTTCGCGGGCCGCGCGCAGACGGCCGACGGCGGCTGGGGCTACGTGAGCGCGAAGGACGGCAACAACTTCGACGAGGGCTCGACCACGATCACCCAGGTGCAGGGGCTGCGCGGCTGCCGCAACGCCGGCATCCCCGTGCCGCGGGAGATCATCGAGCGGGCGATCGCCTACATCCACAAGTGCACCATGCCCGACGGCGGCGTGCAGTACAGCTCGAAGGGGGGCGGCGGCCGGCCGGCGATCTCGGCGGCCGCGATCGCCTGCCTGTTCAACGCCGGCGAGGAGGACGACACGCACGTGCCGCGGATGCTCGACTACGCCGAGAAGCACCTGGGCAACATTGCCAACAACGGCTTCGGCCACTGGCACTACGCCCACTTCTACTACGCCCAGGTGATGTACCGCGAGGGGGGGCGAAAGTGGGAGGCGTACCGCGACCAGATCGAGAAACGGCTCGTATCCGAGGCCCAGGCCGAGGGGGAACTGCTCTTCTGGCCGCAGGGCTACATCGGCCCCGTGTACACCACGGCCACCAACCTGACGATCCTGCAGCTGGAAAACGGTACGCTGCCGATCTACCAGCGCTGACCGCCCCCTCCTTCCCCTCGGAGCATCCATGAACGATCCCGCCGCCAGCCTCGGTTCCGCCGTCGAGCGGCTGCACGAGGCCCACGACCGCATCCTCGAGCAGCTCTCGCGCGTCATCGTCGGCCAGCACGAAGTGGTGGAGGAGCTGCTGATCTCGCTCTTCAGCCGGGGGCACTGTCTGCTCGAGGGCGTGCCGGGCCTCGCCAAGACGCTGATGGTCAGCACGCTGGCCAGGAGCCTCGACCTCTCCTTCAGCCGCATCCAGTTCACGCCCGACCTCATGCCGGCCGACATCCTCGGCACCGACGTGCTCGAGGAGGACCGTTCCAGCGGCACCCGGCAGCTGCGGTTTCTCGAGGGACCGCTGTTCGCCAACGTCGTGCTCGCCGACGAGATCAACCGCACGCCCCCCAAGACCCAGGCCGCGCTGCTCGAGGCGATGCAGGAGCGGCAGGTGAGCGTAGGCCGCGTGCGGCACCGCCTCGTCGACCCGTTCTTCGTGCTGGCGACGCAAAATCCGATCGAGCAGGAGGGGACCTATCCGCTGCCCGAGGCCCAGCAGGACCGCTTCATGTTCAAGGTGCGGGTCCACTACCCGTCGTTCCAGGAGGAGTTCGAGATCGCCCGGCGCACGACCGGCGCGGAGGTGGAGGAGGCCCGGCCCGTGCTCTCGGCCGCCGACATCCTCGCGCTGCAGCGGAGCGTGCGCGAGGTGCCGATCAGCGACCATCTCGTCCGCTACGCCCTGGCGCTCGTCCGCCAGACGAGGACCGGCGAGAAGGGCGTGCCCGACTTCGTGTCGGACCAGCTTTCGTGGGGCGCGGGCCCGCGGGCCGTGCAGTTCCTGATCGTGGGCTCGAAGGCCAGGGCGCTCCTCCAGGGCCGCAGCCACGTGGCCGTCGACGACCTCCAGACGCTCGCCCCGGCGGTGCTCCGCCACCGGATCGTGGTCGGCTTCGCGGCCGAGAGCGAGGGCGTGACCCCCGACGCCATCATCCGCCGGATCATCGAATCCACCCCCGCCCGCGAGGACGAGCTCACGCGTGACGCCCGCTTCCAGACGATATTTGCATCCTGAGGCGATCGCCCGGATCGCCCGGCTCGAGCTGCGCGCCAGGGCGGTCGTCGAGGGCGTCCTGGCCGGCCTCCACGCGAGCCCCTTCAAGGGGCAGAGCGTGGAGTTCCTCCAGCACCGGGAATACGTCCGCGGCGACGACCTGCGCCGCGTCGACTGGAAGGTGTGGGGGCGGCAGGACCGCCTGTACGTCAAGGAGTTCGAGGAGGAGACCAACCTCCGGCTCGCGCTCGTCGTCGACGCGTCGGCGAGCATGGACTACGCCTCGGGCCCGCTCTCGAAGTACGACTGCGCCGCGACCCTCGCCGCCAGCCTCGCCTGGCTCGCGCTCTCCCACGGCGACGCCGCCGGCTGCACCGTGTTCGACGACCGGGTGCGGGCGAGCGTGCCGGCGCGGACGAAGCGGTCGCAGCTGGCGAGCGTGGTCGAGGTGCTGGAGACGCCCCGCGGCGGCCGCGGCACCGCCTTCCTCCCGGTGCTGCGCTCGCTCGCCGAGACGCTCCCGCGCCGCGGGCTCGTGGTGGTGGTCTCCGACCTGCTCGGCGATCGAGACGGCGTGTTCCAGGGGTTGCGGTTCCTCCGCCGCCGCGGCCACGACCTCGTGCTCCTGCACGTCCTCGACGACGACGAGCTCGAGTTTCCATTCGACGGCCCGACACGGTTCGAGGGGCTGGAGATCGCCGCGGAGCTGGCGTGCAACCCGCGGGCCCTGCGGGCCGGCTACCTGGCGGCGCTCGAGGAGTTTCTCGCGGAGTCCCGGCGCCGCGCCGCGGCGGCCCGTTGCGACTATTCGCTCGTGCGCACTTGCGAACCACTCGACGCGGCGCTCGTCAAGTTCCTCTCCCGCCGCGCCCGGATGCCGGCCTGACGCATGCCCACGTTCGACTTTCCCGCGCTCGTCTGGTGGGGGCTGCCGCTCGCTGCGGCCCCGGTGCTGATCCACCTCATCAACCTGCTGCGGCACCGGCGGGTGCGCTGGGCCGCGATGGAGTTTCTCCTCGCCAGCCAGAAGCGGTATCGCACGCGGGTGCTGCTCAGGCAGATCCTGCTCATGTGCCTGCGGGTGGCGGCGGTGGCGGGCGTCGTGCTGGCGCTCGCGCAGCCGCGCTGGCACGGGGCGCTGGGGCAGCTCCTGGGCAGCGGCCGCACGAGCCATCTCGTGCTCCTCGACGACAGCTACTCGATGGGCGACCTGTCGGCGGGCGACCGCCTCGGCGAGTCGTCGGCCTTCGACCGCGGCCGGGGCGTGGTGGAGCGGATCGCCGGCGACCTGGCCGCATCGTCCGGCGGGCACGAACTCACGCTGGCCCGGTTCTCGCGGTGCGTCGCCCCGCCTGCGGGCGGCCTGCCGCGGCCCGATCTCGACCGCGAGGCGGTCTCGCCCGCGCTCGTGCAGCGGCTGCGCGACGAGCTCGCCCGCGCCGCGCCGGCGGAGACGGGCACCGGACCCCGGGCCGCCCTGCAGATGGCGCTCGACCTGTTCTCGAGCGGCGCCGATTCCGGCCGCGTGCTCTGGCTGGTGAGCGACTTCCGCTCCCGCGACTGGAAGGCCGCCGACGAGGTCGCGGAGTCGCTGCGGCGGCTGGCGGCGGCCGGCGTGCAACTGCGGCTTGTCGACTGCGCGGCGGAGCCCGGAGCGGGCAACCTCACGGTCGAGCGACTCGAGGTGGCCGGCGGGGTGCCGGCCACGGGCGTCGTGGTGCCGGTCGAGGTGGCCGTCCGCAACGACTCCGGCCGGCCCGTCGCCGGCGTGACCGTCGAGCTGCGCGAGGACGGCGCCGCGCGGCCGGGCGTGCGGATCGACGACATCCCCGCCGGGGGCGTCGCCGCGCGCCGGTTCGACGTGCGGTTTTCCACGGCCGGCAGCCACCTCGTCGACGCCCGGATCCCCGCCGACGCCGTGCCGGCCGACAACCTGCGGACGCTGGCCCTCGACGTGGCCGACCGGGTCGACGTGCTCCTCGTCGACGGCGACGCGGACGCCGGCCGCGGCGGCGACGCGTTCTATCTGTCGACCGCGCTCGCGCCGGGCGCCGGCGCCCCCACCGGTCTGCGGCCGCGGATCGAGCCGCCGCGGGCGTTGGCCAGCCTCGACCTCGCCGCGTTCGACTGCATCTGGCTGCTCGACGTGCCCCGGCTCGACCCTCCCGAGGTCGCCGCCCTCGAGGCCTACGTGAAGGCCGGGGGAGGTGCGGTCTTCTTCGGGGGCCCGCGCACGCAGGCCGACACCGTCAACCGCACGCTCCATCGGGCCGGCGCCGGCCTCTACCCGGTGCCGCTGGCCGGACCGGTCGACCTCGGCCACGCCGCCGACGGCCCCGACGTGCGGGTCGAGGATCATCCGGTGGTGGCCGTGCTCTCCGGCCAGCGCAATCCGCTCCTCGACGCGGTGCGGGTCGACCGCTACCTCGCGGTGGAGCGCGGCTTCGAGCCGGCGGCGGGCGCGGGGCTGCGCCGGCTCTTGTCGCTGCGCACGGGAGCGCCCCTCGTCGTGGAGCAGCCGTTCGGGGCGGGGCTCGTGGTCGCCGTGCTCTCGACGGCCGCGCCCACCTGGAACAACTGGGCCCGCGGCAATCCGAGCTGGGTCGTGGTGATGCTCGAGCTCGAGAGCCACCTGGCGGCGGCGCGGCGCCGGGCCGAATCGCTCGAGGTCGGCGCGCAGGTGGAGGTGGCGCTCGACGCGGCCGCCGACGCGCACGAGGTCGACTTCACCGCGCCCCCCCAGGGTGCCGTCGTGCACCAGACCGCGGCGGTCGGCGCCGACGGCCGGCTGGTCGCCCGGATTCCCGCGGCCGCGGCCGGCGGCTACGTGGCCCGCTGGAAGCGGCTCGACGGATCGGAGCGGGAGCGGGCCTGCGCCGTCAACGTGACACCGGACGAGGGGCGGCTGGAGCGGATCGGCCGCGAGCGGCTCGACCGCACGCTCGCCGGAGTGCCGTTCCGCCTCGACGACGCGGCCTCGTTCGAGCCCGATTCGAACGCGCTCGCCGGCGTTTCACTCCTCCATCCGCTCCTCCACGCGCTGCTCGCGATCCTGCTCGCCGAGCAGATCGTCTCCTTCTTCGCGAGCTACCACCTGCCGGGCGGCCGCCGCCCCGCCTGACGCCGTGCCCCCCATGCCCTGCATCCCCCCGCTTCCGCCGCTGCCGCTGGCCGTCACCGACGCGGTGCACCACAGGATCACGAGCGCGTTCGTGGAGGGCTTCTCACAGTGGTGGCAGATGCCGCTGTTGGTGGCGCTGCTGGCGGCGCTGGCTGCGTTCGTGCTCTGGCTCTCCCGGCGCGACTCGGCCGACCTGCCGCGCGGCGCTGGGGCTGTGCTGGCGGCGTTGCGGCTCGGCGCGATCGCCGCGCTGGCGGCGGCCTACCTCGACTTCGAGCGCACGGCCGAGCACGAGGTGGTGTTTCCCTCGCGGGTCGCCGTGCTCGTCGACACCAGCGCCAGCATGACGATCGACGATGGCCGCGACGCCGCCGCGGCGGGGGGCCGCACGCGGGCCGAACGGGCCGTCGCGGCCCTCGAGTCCGGCGGGCTGCTGGAGGCCCTCGCGGGCACCCACGAGGTGTCGCTGTGGCGGATGGAGGAGTGAAACGCCGGCGAGCGCGTTCGAATCGGGCTCGAACGAGGCCGCGTCGTCGAGGCGTGCCTCCCGCGGCCTGGCGCGACCGCCTCGCGCCCCGGGGGTACGAAACCCGCGTCGGCGCCGCGCTCGAGCACGTCGTCGACCAGGAGCCCCCCGGCACGCTCGCGGGGGTGGTGCTGATCTCCGACGGCGCGAACAACGCCGGGCTCGACCCGGCGGCGGCGACGGCGGCGCTCGTCGCGGCGCGGGTGCCCGTCCACGCCGTCGGCATCGGCTCCGACACGCTCCCACCCAACGTGCGCGTGGCCGACGTCGTGGCCCCCGCCCGGGTGTTTCCCGGCGACCGGTTCACCGTCACCGGCTACCTGCAGGCGCAGGGACTCGCGGGGCGGACGGTGCGGGTGGAACTGGTGGAGGCCGACGGTGCGGGGCCGGGCCGTGTGATCGACGCCCGCGACGTGGTCCTCGACGCCGACGGCGCGCTCTCCCCCGCCCGGTTCGACGTGCCCGGCCTCGAGGCCGCGGGCCGCCGCGACCTCCTCGTGCGGGTCGCGGCCCCGCCCGGCGACGGCGTGCCAACCGACGACGCGCAGGCGGCCGAGGTGGAGGTGGTCGACCGCGTCACGCAGGTGCTGCTCATGGCCGGGGGGCCGGCGCGGGAATACCAGTTCATGCGCAACGTCCTGGAACGTGACAAGAGCTTCGCGGTGGACGTGCTCCTCGGCACGGCGACCGAAGGCGTCTCGCAGGACGCCCGCCGGATCTTGGGCGGCTTTCCCGCCACCGCCGAGGAGCTCGCCGAGTACGACGCGATCGTGGCCTTCGACTACGACTGGCGGCTGCTCGACGCCTCCGCCCAGGCCCGGCTGGAGCGCTGGGTGGCCCGCGACTCGGCGGGGCTCGTGCTCGTGGCCGGCAACGTGTTCACCGAGTCGTGGCTCGCCGATCCGCAGACGACGGTGCTGCGCGGCCTGCATCCCGTCGAGCTGCGCCGCGCGGCGCAGGCCGCGGTCGGCGGCCCGCACGACCGGGCGGACCCGATGCCGCTCCTGTTCACGCCCGACGGCCGGGACGCCGAGTTTCTCTGGCTGGCCGCGAGCCGCGTTGCGAGCGAGGCCGTGTGGGACGAGTTCCGCGGAGTCTATTCCTGCTGTGCTTCGACGGCGGCCAAGCCGGGGGCCACCGTCTACGCCCGCGCCGGAGCCGCGGGGGCCGACGGCGCGACGAACCCCGTCTACATGGCAGGGCAGTTCTACGGCTCCGGCAGCGTGTTCTTCCTCGGCAGCGGCGAGACGTGGAGGCTGCGCGGGATCGACGACGCCGCCTACGAGCGGTTCGCGACACAGCTCGTGCGGCACGTCTCGCAGGGGCGGCTGCTGCGGGGCTCGCGCCGGGCCCGGCTGCTCGTCGACCGCGACCGCTACGCCGTGGGCTCGAGCGTGGTGGTGCGCGTCGTGGGGGCGGGGGAGGCCGACGCGATCC
>RGVT01000008.1 GCA_010027105.1 Planctomycetia bacterium | reverse complement strand
CTTCCGCGTGTAGTCGAAGGCCCAGCGGATGCAGCGTTCGCAGCCCTTCCGCGTGTAGACCGCCTGCTGCACCGCGACCTCGTCGGGTGTGCCCTTCTTGAGATAGCCGCCGACGCCGCAGTAGAGATCTTCCGTGTTCTCGCGGACCACGACGAAGTCGATGTCCTTCGGGCTGCGGCCGGCCAGCGGCGTCTCCACGCCGGGGAGCAGCTTCACGGGGCGGAGGTTGATGTATTGGTCGAGCTTGAACCGCAGGTCGAGGAGCAGGCCCTTCTCGAGGATGCCGGGGGCCACCTGCGGATGGCCGATCGCCCCGAGGAAGATCGCGTCCTTGGTGCGGAGGTGGTCGAGGCCGCCCTCGGGGATGATCTCGCCGGTCTTGAGATAGCGGTCGCCACCCCAGTCGAGTGTCTCGACCTCGTAGGTGAAGCCCTCGAGTTTCGCGACCGCGGCGAGCACCTTGATGGCCTCGGCGGTCACTTCGGGCCCGGTGCCGTCTCCGGGAATTGCGGCGATCTTCAGGGTCTTGGAGGCCATGAGTCGGTGGTGCTCCGCGGGGGTGTGGGATGGGCGGGAATCTAGCGGACGAGAGACCGCGGGACAAAGTTTCGCGCCTCGGCATCCCTGCGGGCCTGCCTCGGCTTGCGCGAGGCTCGCCTGGAGGGCGCCATGGAAGGCCCTGCAGGCGGGAAAGGAGGCTCGCCTGGAGGGCGAGCCATCGCGGCTCGAGGCAACCTTGGCTTGCCTCGCAGCCGCACAAGCCTGCAGGGGCCATGGAAGGCCCTGCAGGCGGGAAAGGAGGCTCGCCTGGAGGGCGAGCCATCGCGGCTCGAGGCAACCTTGGCTTGCCTCGCAGCCGCGCACGCCTGCAGGGGCCATGGAAGGCCCTGCAGGCGGGAAATTAGTTTTGACTGAAGTCGAGCTTCTTGCCGGGCTTCACGCCGAGGGGGTTCTTGAGAAACCGGCTCCGGCAGGCATCGCACAGGTCGTAGCGAAACGCGTGTGTGCCCTCGCCGAACATCCCCTCGCGCTCGAGGTCGCGGTCGTCGATCGACTCGAGCAGGCCCTGCATTTCCTCGAGGTGATCGGCCTCCTCCCGCCCCGTCTCCGGGTTGCAGCAGAGGGCGTCGCCCTCATCCTCCACCGCCTCGAAGACCTCGATCTTCACCACGTGCCGCACGTCGGCGTGCGGATCGATCGGCCGTTTGCAGAGGTCGCAGGAGTAATGAAGCATGAATGGCTCCGGGGCTCAGCGGGTGCTGGAACGATCGACGCTTCCGCCTGACAACCTGAGTCTGCCCGCAACCTGCGGGAAAGGCAAGTGTTCGCCCGTTCGGCATGCGGGCGGGGAGGGGGCGGGAAAGTTGGCAGGCAGGGCGGCGGCCGACTACACTCCGGCCATCGTGGTTTTCGTGCGAGCCACGACGCCGCAGGCAGCCGTGCAATGTCGACCCTGGCCCTGGCCAACGCGATGGGAATGCAGCCGGCGACGGTGTCGCCCGGGGGCGCGCTCAACCTCAGCGTCCTCGTGCTCAACCGCTCGTTCGTGGCCGTTCACATCACGAACGTGCGTCGGGCGATCGCGCTGTTGTTCCGCGAACTGGCGGAGGTGGTGCACATCGAGGACGGCCAGTACGCCGCCTATCCGTTCGAATCGTGGCGGGAACTGTCGTCGGTCCGGACGGGGTTTCGCACCCCCGATCAGGACTGGGTGCGGGCGGTCGGGTACGACCTCCAGGCCCCGCGGGTGATCCGGCTCGTCTCCTGCGACCGGGGTCCCCGCCAGGGGCTGCGGTTCAACCGCCGCAACGTGTTCGCCCGCGACGGCAACCAGTGTCAGTATTGCGGCCGGCACTTCCCGACGAGCGAACTGTCGCTCGACCACGTGGTGCCCCGCAGCCGTGGCGGCAACACGAGCTGGGAGAACATCGTCTGCGCCTGCGTCGCCTGCAACGTCCGCAAGGGGGGGCGCACGCCCCACGAGGCGCGGATGCAACTCGTCCGGCACCCGGTGAAGCCGAAGCGCAGCCCGCTGCTCTCGATCAAGCTCGGCAACCCGAAGTATCAGAGCTGGAAGAGCTTCGTCGACAACGCCTACTGGCTCGTCGACTTGAAATGAGCGTGTGAACGGCCATCCTGGCCCGTTCACGCTCGGGCATGCGGAGGCGAAGCCAAGGTTCGCCTCGCATGCCGCGCCCGCCGTCCAGGCGGGCGACGCCCTGCATCCCGCAGAGTGCCACTCTGCGGCTACGAACAAAAGACGCGATCGAACGACCCAAGGCCCGCTCGCCACGCCGGCGATGCTTCGCGTGACTGTGCGTTGCCGGGCTGGAGGCCCGGCTCTCGAGAGCGAACGGAGGTTCGCCAAGCGAAAATCGCCAGGATGGCGATGTTTCGCGTGTAGCAAGCTCGCCACGATGGCGACCGCACGTCAGGCGAGGGAAACCTTGGCTTTCCCTCCGCCTGACCAAGCAAAGATCGGCAGGATGCCGATGCTTTGCGTGAGAAAAGCTCGCCTGGATGACGAGCACACGTCAGGCGAGGGAAACCTTGGCTTTCCCTCACCATGCGTTGCCGGGCTGGAGGCCCGGCTCTCGAGAGCGAACGGAGGTTCGCCAAGCGAAAATCGCCAGGATGGCGATGTTTCGCGTGTACCCAGCCCGGCAGGATGCCGATGCTTTGCGTACATCTAGCACAGCGGCTCTTTCTTTTCCGTGATCACCGGGAGTTGCGGGGCCATCTCGGCGTTGAGCGCCTTGAAGTCCTTCCACTCGGCAGGCAGGTTGTCCTCGTGGAAGATCGCCTCCACCGGGCACTCCGGCACGCAGGCCTCGCAGTCGATGCACTCGTCGGGGTGGATGTAGACCATCTGGTCCCCCTCGTAGAAGCACTCGACCGGGCAGACCACCACGCAGTCGGTGTACTTGCAGGCGAAGCAGGGTTCGGCGACGACGTGCGTCATGACGGCTTGGCTCCTGGGGGCGTCGAGATGAAAGCGGCGGTGTGTCGGGCACCGTGACCGCGCGAATCGTAGGTGGATCGGGAAACCCTGTCAACGAATCCGGAGGCCGCGGCGGCGGGTGGTTTCCGGCGTCCCGGGGGATTGGCGTTGGAGGCCCCGGCCCGTGGGCCCTATGATTCGGTTCAGGGGTGTCCGTAGACGGGGTCGCCATGAGCCCGACCGCATCCGCCATCACCAACACGCTCGCCGACCTTCCCGGCGGCCCGCCGCCGCAGGCCGAGACGCCCAGTCTCCAGGACCGGCGGCTCGTCCATGCCTGCCTGGCCTCGGCCCCCGGGGCGTGGGACGAGTTCGTCGGCCGGTTCGCCGGCCTGCTCGGCCACGTCGTCGACCGCGTCGCGGCACGCCACCGGGTGACGCTCGCTCCCGGCGACCGCGACGATCTCGTGGCCGAGGTGTTGGTGGAAGTGCTGCGGAACGACGCAGCCGTGCTCCGTGGCTACGCCGGCCGCGCGAGCCTCGCGACCTACCTCACGGTCGTCGCCCGGCGGGTGGTGGTGCGGTCGCTGCAGCGCGGCCGCCGACCCGTCGCGATCGGCGGCGCGGAGGAGCAGGCCGATCGCCACGACCACGTGGCCGAGGTCGTCGACCGCGAGGCGATCGAGGCACTGCTCGGGACGCTCGACGAAGTGGAGGCACGGCTCGTGCGGCTGCACCACCTCGAGGCCCGCAGCTACGGCGAGATCAGCCGGCTCACCGGCCTGCCGGTGGGTTCGATCGGCCCGGCCCTGTCGCGGGCGCGGCAGAAGCTCCGCGATCAGGCGGGGTGACGAGCACAGCCGGGTCGGCGAGATCGACCGGCTCGTAGCCCTCGTAGGCCGGCATCTGCCAGAGCTGGCCAGGGTCGCCCGCCGGCATGTTCGTCGTGATCGCCGTCAGCTGCAGCTGGAAGTCGACGCCTGCCGCCGGCCACGACACCTCGACCGACCGCGGCAGCGCTGCGCCGGAGGGGGGATCGACCCGGTGCTGCGACGTGCGCACGCTCGCCAGGCGTTCCCCCGAGGCGGTGAACAGGTGCTGCTCGACGACGAGCCCGGTGGTGGCGTCGACCAGCGTCGACTTGAGCAGGTCGCCCTCGGGCGCGGCCATGCGGGTGCGGATCTCGAGCCGGCCGTCGGGCAGCTGGAAGGGCCCCTCGTGCCGGTCCTCCGGGCGGAAGGTGATCAGACCGAGCAGCTCCGGCATCCAATCGGGCCGCAGGGGGAGCAGCCGCCGGGCCGACGACTCGTCGTAGCGGTCGTGGCGGCAGAAGAGCATCACCGGCGGCTGGTGGCGGCGGATCCAGAGCCAGAACAGATCGTCGTTGCTGCCGATGTCGAGCTCGCTGCCGGTGACGCTCGTCTGTGCACGCAGCCGGAATCGGCGCGGCGGCTCGCAGGCGACCTGCGCGGAGAGCCGCGGCACGCCCCGGGCAGCGAGCACGGCCTGCGGCGCCATGTAGCTCCGCACCCGCTGCGTGTTGTCGTGGACGCCGGCGATCACCTGCTCGAGCGTGGCCCGCGGCGGGAGCGTGCGCGGCAGGGGCATCGTGCCGACCTGGTAGCCGCGGAGCACCTGCGGGCAGCTCGCACCGCTCGAGGCGACGGCGATCACGATGGCGGCGAACGTCGCCGGAAAGCGGCCCCTCATGCGGCGTCCCCCGACCAGAGCAGTGCGACGAGCCGATCCTGCACCGCCGGGGCGGACTGCGGATCGGGGGGCGTCACGGTCACGCGATAGCGGGCGTCGCGGCGGCGGCAGCCGAGGTGCAGCGTGTCGGGTGACGATTCGCCGGGCCGGTCGACGGGCCGCAGCACGCGGCGGCGCACGAGCTCGAGCGCGAGCAGGTAGCGGAGCGGGGCATCCTCGGGCCGGCCGTCGAGCCGCTCCAGGACGTCGAGCAGCGCGTCCACGGGCGCGAGTTCGGGGCCTGCGTTCGCGGCCGCCGGGTGGGCCGACCGCCACCACGCCAGCGCCCGCTCCGGCGGCCCCTGCCAGCGGTCGGCGGCGACGTCGACCCGCTCGAGCCCCGTGTCGGCGCGCACGAGGGCCGAATAGAAGATCTCTCCCGGCGCGAAGGGGCGGCCGGAGTGGTGGCACGAGCCGTGCGGACGGTGGAGTTTGAGGTCCATGCGGGCGGCCTGGCCCCGGAAGGCGGGGCGGACCTATAGCAGACCCCGGAACGGGGCTGCCACCGCAGGATCCGGCGCACGCCGGCGGGCCGGTCAACGGGTTCGTGGGGCGCGGGGCGGCGCGGTCTGGGCAAGCCCGGCGAGCAGGATGTCGGCCACCTCGGCCACGCCGCCGTCGTCGTGCGCGGCCACGACGCGGTCGGCCGCCTCCCGGACTTCGGGCGTGCCATTGCCCATCGCGATCCCGAGGCCCGCGGCGCGGATCATCGGCAGGTCGTTGACGTCGTCGCCCACGGCGCAGATCGACCCGGGGCCGATCCCGAGCCCCTCCGCCACCGCGAGGATGCCCGACCACTTCGTGATCCCCGCCGGCGCGATCTCGCACAGCCAGTCGCGGTAGCGGGGGCTGCGGATCACGTGCGTGGACAGCCGTCCCGGCCAGGTGCCGTGCAGCGCGGTCTGGAGGTCGAGCATCGCCTCCCGCGAACCCATCGCGAACCCCGCGAACACGCCGGCCGGCGGGGCGCGGTCGAGGTCGGGCCGCACGCAGGCGAGCGCGCGGTTGTAGTCGAGATACTGCGCGACGCCGCCGCCGGCCGAGCTCGGATCGGGCAGGCCGCGGCAGTGGAAGTCGAAGCCCTCGGCATAGCTGTCGGTGTAGACGACCGGCTCATGCCCCCGCTCCACGATCAGGGCGAGCACGCCGGCGAGCACCTCCGGCTCGAAGGCCGCCCGCAGGAGCGTGGCGTGGTCGCCCGGCCGCTTGACGAGGGCGCCGCTCGCGGTGACGAGCGGGCCGGCGACGCCGAGCCGTGCCGCCACGGGGAGCGTGTCGCGGTAGCGGCGGCCCGTCGCGAGGATCACTTCGATGCCGGCGGCCCGCACGCGGGCCACCCCGGCGCAGGCGGCGGCGGAGACCTCGTGGCGGCTGTCGCAGACGGTGCCGTCGACGTCGAGCACGAGCAGCCTCGTGCCCACGGTCGTCGCCCGGGTGCGATCGGCCGGCGCGGGAAACGTCCGGCCCGCGGTGCCGTCGGCTGCGTCGTGCATGCCGCGTATGGTACACCGGGAGCGTGGACGAGATTCCCTTCACCGCCGTGGCGAAAGCGGGCGACATCCCCCCGGGGGAAGGCCGCACGTTCGAGGTGGCCGGCCGGCTCGTGGCGGTGTTCTTCGACGGCGCCGCCTACGCGGCGATCGACGACCTCTGCCCGCACATGGGCGCGTCGCTCGGCTCGGGGCCGCTCTGCGACGGCATCGTCACCTGCCCCTGGCACGCCTGGCGGTTCCGCCTCGCCGACGGCGCGTGGTGCGACAACCCGCAACTCAAGGTCGAGGTCTTCGAGACCCGCGTCGTGGGCCACAGCATCGAAGTCCGCGTGCCGCCGGCCCGCCCCGTCGAACTCCCGCGCGCAGAGTAGGGACAGGGCTCCAGCCCTGTCACGGCACCTCGAACGACTCGCCGGGGGCGAGCACGTGCGCCGCGGCAAGCTTCCCGGCGTGCACCGCCTGCGCCCACGCGGCCGCATCCTGCTCGATCGGGGGCCAGGTGTCGTAGTGGCTCGGCAGCACGACCTTTGGCCTGAGCAACTCGATCGCGGCGAGCGAGTCGTCCGGCCCCATCGTGAACAGGTCGCCGATCGGCAGGATGGCCACGTCGAGGCCGCGGCCGGCGTGGTCGGCCCGGCCGATCCGCTCCATGTCGGAAAACAGGCACGTGTCGCCTGCGACGTAGATCCGCTTTCCGCCCACGTCGAGGAGCCAGCCCGCCGGATTGCCGCCGTAGGTGCCGTCGGCGAAGCTCGACGAGTGGTGGGCGATCTCCATCCGCGCCGTGCCCCCCGGCACCGGCACGCGGCCGCCGAGGTTCATCGGCTGCGTCTTCGCGACGCCGTGCTTCCCGAGCCACTGCGCGATCTCGAAATTGCAGAACACGGTCGCCCGGGTCCGCTTCGCGATCGCCACCGCGTCGGCCACGTGGTCGAAGTGGGCGTGCGTGATCAGGATCGCGTCGCACTCGACGTCCTTGGCCTGCATCGTGGCCGTCGGGCACTCGTCGAAGAACGGGTCGACCAGGAGCACGCCATGGCCCGTGTCGATGAGCCAGGTGGCGTGGCCGGTCCAGGTGAGCGTGACGGGCATGAGGCATTTCTCCGAGGAAGGAACTTGAGCGGCAGGGCGCCGGCTCGGGGGCGGCAAAAGTCTTCTCGCTGGGCCGGGGCGGCCCACGCTCGTCGAGCGTTCGCCGACCCCCTCGCCTCCCGCACTCATGCCGATTCTATCGTCCGAGGCCCACGTCGCCGAAGTCGACGGGGCGCCGGCGTTCAGGGGCCGGCAGGTCCGCTGCAACGCCGCGCGAGTCCTACGGCCGAAGCCGCCTCATCATCAACTGCTTGTAGGCCTCGACCCCCGGCTGGCCGTAGGGGTTGGTCCCGACGAGCCGGCCCTCGACGACGGTCGCGAGCAAAAGCATCTGGAGGAGCTGGCCGACGGTGTGCTCGTCGATCCGCGGCAGGATGATGTCGGCGGTGGGCCGCTTGTCCTGGGCGTAGGCCTCGTTGGTGCCGGCCGCGGCGGCGGCGAGCATGTCGGGCCACGACTTCCCCACGAGGTCGTCGAGCCTGTCCTCGTCGGCGGCGATCGAGCCGAGCGCGGGAAGCGTAAGCCGGTCGCGGCGCGGCTCGCCCACGATCAGGTTCGTGATCAGCTTGTCGCGGCGGCCCTCCTGGTGCTGCTGGCCGCGGGAATGCAGGTCGCGGGTGGTGACGGTAGTCAGCGGCGTGGCCCCCTTCCCCGCCTTGCCGAGGCTTTCCGAGAGCAGCTGGTCGTACCACAAGCCCACGGCCTCGAGCCGGTTGCTCCAGCTCGAGAGCACGCGGATCGAGGCCCCCATGCGCTCCTCGGCGAGGTGCGACACGCCGACGAACCGGAGCACGGGATTCTCGGCCGCGGGAGCCTCGCGGAACCGGCGGTTCATTGCCGCGGCCCCCTCCAGGAGCCGCACGACGTCGATCCCCACGGTCGCCGCCGGCAGGAGGCCCACGGCGGTGAACACGGAAAACCGGCCGCCGACGCCGTCGGGGATGTCGAACACGTCGGGGCAGCCGATCGCCTTCGCGAGGTCGGCCAGGCGGCCCGTCTTGCCCGTGATCGGCACGACGAGCTCCGCCAGCCGGCGGCGATCCCCGCCGACGGCATCGAGAAGGGCCCGCAGGAAGAGGCGGGTCGCCACCGCCGTCTCGAGCGTGCCGCCGCTCTTGCTCACGACGAGCACCGCCCAGCGGTGGAGCAGGTCGTCGCCGCGGCCGGGGCCGCCGAGCAGGTCGAGCAGCCCCTGGGCCGAATCGTTGTCGATGTTGAAGCCCTCGAACGAGAGCCGAGGCCGCCCGCCGCGCTCGCCCCGCGGGAGTTCATTGTGGAACGGATGACAGCAGGCCTCGAACAGGGCCCGCGTGCCCATGTAGGAGCCGCCGATCCCGAGCACCACGACCCGGTCGACCGCCTCGCGGAGCCGGCGGGCCGTCGTCAGGATCGCAAACAGTTCGCTCTGCGCCCGGTCGGCGTGGTAGGCGGCCAGGAGCCGGTCGGGAAGGTCGATGAACGCGGGGTCGAGGGCCTCGCCGGGCCGCGCGCCCCCGTCTCTCCAGCGGTCGAGGTCGGCGAGGCTCTCGGCCCGGGCGGCATCGAGCCGCGGCCCGAGCGCGGCCACGTCGGCCGCCGAGATGCCGCCAGCGGCGAACACGGCGGCGGGATCGTAGTGGAGCGGATCTTCCGGGGGCTTGGGGCGGACGACGCTCATGGGATGTGACGCTGTTGTGGAGGTGTCGATCGCGGTATAGAAGGAGCGGACGAACTGTAGCCGATCGCGCTACGGGGTCGCAACGATGCCCGCCCCCCCGAGGAGCCCCGTCATGAACCAGCTCGAACTCGTCCGCGAACTCGCCGAACGGGCCGCCACGAAGATCGTGATGCTCGTGGCCGACGGCCTCGGCGGCCTCCCCATGGAGCCGGGCGGAAAAACGGAGCTCGAGACCGCCGCGACGCCGAACCTCGACCGCCTCGCCGCCCGGGGGACGAGCGGCTCGAG
This sequence comes from Planctomycetia bacterium, assembly GCA_010027105.1. GTDB lineage: Bacteria > Planctomycetota > Planctomycetia > Pirellulales > UBA1268 > RGVT01. The sequence goes on along the minus strand of RGVT01000008.1, from coordinate 12,342 downwards.
CGTGCCCGTGCTGCCCGGGATCACGCCCGGGTCGGGCCCCGGCCACCTCGGCCTCTTCGGCTACGACCCGCTCGAATTCAAGATCGGCCGCGGGGCCCTCGAGGCCACCGGGATCGGATTCGAACTGGGACCCCAGGACGTCGCCGCGCGGGGCAACTTCTGCACGCTCGACGCCGGGGGGCTGATCGCCGACCGCCGGGCCGGTCGGATCGCCTCGGAGGAGAGCTTCAAGGTGGTGGAGCGGCTCGAGGCGGTGAGGATTCCGGGCGTGGAGACGTTCGTGAAGCCGGTGAAAGAGCACCGGTTCGTGGTCGTGTTTCGGGGTCCGGGACTCGACGGGGCCGTGGCCGACACCGACCCGCAGGCCGTGGGCGTGCCCCCGCTCGATCCCCGGGCCTTGTCGCCGACCGCCGCCCGCACCGCCGAGGTCGCGAAGGAGTTCGTCCGCCAGGCCCGGGCGATCGTGGCCAACGAGCCCAAGGGCAACGGCATGGTGCTGCGGGGCTTCGCGGCCAAGCCCGCCCTCCCCTCCTACGCCGATCTCTACGGCCTGCGGGCCGCGGCGATCGCCGTCTACCCGATGTACAAGGGGCTCGCCCGGTTGGCGGGCATGACGCTCGTCGGCCAGGCCCAGTCGCTCGACGAAGAGATCGACGAACTCGCCCGCCACTGGCAGGACTACGACTTCTTCTTCCTGCACTTCAAATACACCGACTCGACCGGCGAGGACGGCAACTTCGCCGAGAAGGTGCGGCGGATCGAGGAGCTCGACCGGGCCGTGCCGCGGATCGAGAAGCTCCGCCCCGACGTGCTCGTGGTCACGGGCGACCACTCGACGCCGAGCCGGCTCAAGAGCCACTCGTGGCATCCCGTGCCGACGTTGCTCGTGGCCGACACCTGCCGCCCCGACGGGCTGACCGGGTTTTCCGAACGCGACTGCCTGCGGGGTGGGTTCGGGATCTTCCAGGCCAAGCACCTGATGCTCCTGGCCATGGCCCACGCCGGCCGGTTCGGCAAGTACGGCGCGTGATTTCGCCCCATCAGCTGGGGCGAATCGCCCCAGCGCGCGGTCGCTGGCGACCAGGGTGGGGCGAATCGCTCCACCCGCACCCCGTGGGTCCGTGACGGGTCGTGCGGCTCGTGCGGGGCCTGACGGATCCCGCGAAGGCTCTTTTTCCGCGGCGCGTGCGGTGCCGACGGGCCCCGGGGCCGTTTTTTTCATCGCGATCGTGACCGCCAACGCGATTGGCACGACGTATGCGTTTCCCAGACGGCGTACCGCGAGGTGCTTCGCCATCCCGCCGGTTCCCGGCCCACGTGCCTTTCGTGCAAGGAGTTCGCTCATGAACGTTGTCAGTTCGACAGGGGCCGTCGTGGCCGCCAGTCGGTGGTCGCTCACCCGTGCCGACGTGCTGTTGTGCGCCGTGCCGATCGCCCTGTTCCTCTCGATCGTGTCGCTGGTCTGAGCTGCGATCACGTCCGTTCGCGTTCGTCCCGGTCCCTACCTTTGGATGTCGGAAAGGAATTGCTCATGTCCGCCAAGCGGTTCGTGACTGCGACGCATGCGTCCCGTGCGTTTTCCTCGCTGCTCGTGACGGCGATCCTGGCCGCGATCAGCGTGCTCATCGTGATGATCGGCGGGCTGCGGAACACGCGGGCCGAGGCCACATCAAGCCTGCTCGTCAACGCCAGGGTCGAGGACCCGGCGGCGGTGGTGGTGGGTCACCTCACGCCCGTGGGTGCGCTGCCCGCCCGTCCGGCGTCGGAGGCCGGACTGCAGACGATCTCGCGGCAGCCCCTGGGCGTTTCGAAGGCGGCCCAGAGAAGGCCGTTGCCGGGGCCTGCCCAGGAATGGCTCGGCGTCTCGCGGCTCGCGTTTCCCCTCCTGGTGAACGACCTGGTGGGCGCCCGTCGGGCTGAGGTGCCCGTGGTGTTGGAGGGCGTGGCGGTCGGTGTCAGGTGATGGCCGGAGACGCGTGACCGACGACGCGGCGGAATGGTGGTAGCCCGAAAGTGGAACGACGACTCGAACAGCATCGACACAACCGTGGAGGAGCAATCATGAGAATGCACGCTGACGACCATGTGTACGATCCCGCCGACGAATCCGCCCTGGATGGCTCGATGCCGGCCCGTGGTCGGGAGGAGGGGGCTGTGCCCTCGTTGCGATCGCTCGGGATTCAGGAGATCGTGATCGTCGACCCGGCCTGTGACCGCTACGCCGACTTCGTGCAGGCTGCCCGGGCCGGCGAGGTGGGGCTCCACTTCTGCAGCGACGGGCGGTCGGCGATCCGCATGGCCCGCCGCTTCCGCGCCGACGTCTGGCTCGTGAGCACCGAACTTTCCGACATGTCGGGCTTCGACCTCCTGGAAATGCTGGTGCCGCACGTCGTGCACGGCGAGGTCGATCCGATGCTGTCGGGCGCCAGGATCTCGCTCGACCGCCTCGGCCGCGGGCCGCGGTCAGCCATCTTCATGGTGGCGGACGACTATCGGCTCGAGGACGAGCAGCGGACGCTGGCGTCGGGGGTGGCCGGGTATCTGGTGCGGCCGATCACGCTCGACGTCATCCGGGCGACACGGGAATCGGCGTGCGGCGTCGAGGTGGGAGGCGACCCGGCGGTGTGATCGTGCCGGCCGACGTGGTCGATCGGGGGATTCCAACGTTTTTTTGTCACGGGGAGGCGGAACATGATTCCTTTCACGCTTCGTGGGTATCTCGGCGGCGAAACCCGGCTCCGGGGCGAGTCGGAGGTGCCGCACGTGGTCGTGGTCGATCCACGGTTCGACTGCTACGCCCCGCTGGCGGCGAGCGCCCGGCTCGGCAGGCTGCAGGTGCACTTCCGGGCCACGGCCACGGAAGCGCTGAAACTCGCCCGGCGGTTGCGGGTGGATGCCTGGCTCGTGGCTCCGGAACTCGAAGACATGGCAGGCGCCGATTTCGTCGATCTCCTCGGTTCACAACTCGGCACGTCGCGCGTGGCGCTCGTCGAGACGGCGAAGCCCGGATCGCCGGCATGGGAGGCGACGGCCCGCGAGGCGGCCGAGGCCGGCGCCGACGCCACGCTCTGCGCCCCGATCACGTTCCACGACCTGGAGGCGCTGCTCGGGCTGCCGGCGGAAGCCCGCGGGGCCCTGCTCGCCGAGGCGTCCCCTGCCACGTCGGCGTTCGTCACGCTGCCCGTGGGCGTGAGCGCGGCGGTGATCGCGATCGCCGTGCTGATGCTCAGCTGATGGGGCCCGCCGCGCGGCTGCTCGTCGCGGCGTTGGTGGCGGCCGCCCTGGGCTGGTGCCAGCCGGCCCGTGGGCAGAACGACTGGCAGTATCCCGACCCCTATTTCGGGATCCTGGAGATCGAGAAATCGCGGCCGGCGGGGAGCGCTCCCGGCGCCGTCGAGCGGAGCGTTCGACCGAGGCGGCCCCTGCTGCGGCCGCGGCAGGGACGGCGAGGCGGTTTTCCCGAAGCCCGCCCCGCTGCTCAGGCCGGGCAGGCGGTGAACGCGCCGCGGCCGTGAACGGGCCGGGCGGTCACCAGCGGGTCTCGACCGCCATGCCGCCCAGGTCGGCGATCGGCAGCGGCACCACCCGCACCTCCATCCCCGCAAAATGTGTCTCGGTGGCGGACACGGCCCGCGAGCTGGCCAGCGCCAGGTACCAGCCGAGGAACACCTGCGACGGGAAGTGGGAGTTGGTCGTCATCCGCGAGAAGCCGACGAACGTGGAGCAGACGTACAGGGCCCCCTTCGCCACCGGGTTTTCCACCATATCGGCCGCGGCGATGAACGGGATCGCGCCCACGAAGGCGTGGCCGCTGACGCCGTTGTCGTCGGTGAACGGCTTCCACTGGCTCCCTGCCGAACTGTCGTCGCTCGGCCGCGAGGCCCCGGTGGCCAGCTGCAGCACGTAGACGGGCGGCGCCCCCACGACGAACATCCGCAGCGTCCGCGAGCCCCATTCGCCGACCACGTCGCCGGCCGGACGACCCTCGAACACGAGGCCGGTGACGGCGGCCGCGCCGAAGATCGGCAGCGCGTACTTTCCCTCGCCGATCGGCTTGCAGTTGGTGAAGAACGTGCCGAGATCGGTCGGCACGACGCTCTGCTGCCAGGCGGACTGCATCGTGGTGTCGAAGCCGGTGTTGGCCATCAGGGCACCGGCCCCGAACGCCGCCGTGAGGCAGACGAGGCTCTCGCACGAGTAGAAGTTGCGGTAGTCCTCGAGCACCTTGTGGCCCGCTCTCGACAGGCGGGGGTACCGGCTGCGCGCCCACGGCGGCTCGCGCGACGCCGCGAAGACGTCGGCACCCTCGAGGGGCGGCAGTGCGTAGACCGGATCGGCCCCCGGCGCCATCCGCGCGGCCAGGAGCGCGGTGACGTCGCGCCCGCCGCCGGCGTCGTCGGTGGTCCAGCCGCCGGCCAGTTCCACGCGGCCGGGGCCCGCCGCGGCGTGGGCGGCGGCGATCGACTGCGTCTCGACGAGCGCGTCGATCCAGGCGCCGTCGGGCGCGGGAGCCACCCGCACGACCACCCGCTGCCGCCGCGGCGGCCAGCTTCCCGCGACCGACGGCGGTCCGCCGGGGCGGAGCGGGTCTGCCGGCGGCTCGACCCATGCCGATTCGATCAGCCCGTCGCGCGGGGGCACGGCGTCGAAGTCGGGCTCGACCGCGCGGATCACCGGCCAGTCGGCCGCGACGGTGGCGAGCGTCTGCCGCCAGAGCACCCGGGCGTCGTCGCTCGGCAGGAACATCCCGCCGTCGTGCGGCGGGCCCGCCGAGGCGGCCTCTCGCGACGCCGGTATGCCCGCGCGGATGGCGGCGATCGGCTCGGCGGCGCGGCCGGGCGCCGCCAGCGCGAGCACGGCGAGCGCGGCGAGGGCGCCGGCCGCTCCGAGCGCGGAGCCGGCGCCCGGTGCGGGGGCGGTCTCAGGGGGTGGTGCGCGGTTCGGAGGCATCGCCGGGAGCGGGACTCTCCCAGCCGCCCCCGTCGGGAGCAAGGCGAGTTCCGCACCGCAGTCCGCGCGGCTTGCGCGGTTTCAAGGTGCGCCCCGCCCGGCCGCCTCGACGTAGACCTCCACCTGCTGCCCCACGAACAGGGGCGGCCTGTTCGTGGGATCGCAGGCGTAGATCACCTGCAGCACCCGCGTGTCGACCCGCTCGGTGTTGTCGCCGGTGAGCGATTTCTTCGGCACGACGAACGGCTCGACCCGCACGAACGAGAGGGGATAGCGCTCCTGGAGGCTGCCGCGCGGCACCGCCGACGCCGGGGCCCGGCTGTCGAACCGGGGAATGTCGAACTCGTCGATGTCGACCCGCACGTGGAGCCGGTCGATGTTGCCCACGATCACCAGCGGCTGCCCCGGCGGGGCACCCACGAACTCGCCCGGCCGGACGTTGACCTGGAGGACGCGGCCGGCGACGAGCGACCGGACGACGAGGCGGTCGAGGTCGGTCTCGATCTTCTGCACCTCCGCCTCGGCCTTGGCCACCCCCGCCTGCGAGACGTCGAGGTCGTAGGCCCAGGAGCCCGCCTTGAGGAGCGCGAGGTCGGCCTCGGTCTTCTCCAGGGCCGCCTGAACCCCCGCGAGCGCCTCGCGCCGCGCGATCACCTCCTGCTCCGTGGTCACCTTGCGGGCGAACGTCTCCTCGGCCCGCCGCAGGGCGTCGGTCTCGCGGACGACCGCCGCGCGGGCCTCGTTCACCTGGGCGACGACGACGGGGATCTTCTCGGGGCGGGGCTCCGACTCGAGCCGCAACAGGTCGCTCTTGGCCTGCGACACCGCCGCCCGCCTCACGGCCAGGTCGGCCCGCAGTTCCCGGTCGTCGAGCCGGAAGAGCGGCGTGCCGGGCTGCACCTCGTCGTCCACCGTGACGAGCACCTCGACCACCACGCCGGGCAGGGCCGAGCCGACGGCGATGTTCTCCGTCTGGGCCTCGACCACGCCCGCGGCGGCGACGGCGTCGGGAAACGGGTTGCGGGCCGGCGGGATCGGCGGCGGCGGGTTGCCGATCACGACGCGGTTGCGCCACACGAACCAGCCGGCGAAGGCGAGCAGCCCGACCGCCAGCACGGGGAGCACGACCTGCGTGAGGAAGTCGCCGAAGGTGCGGCGGCGCCTGAGCCGCCGGGGGGCGGCGACCGGCGCCGCGTCGGGAAGGGCCGTGGCCATGCGGCGTATCGTACGCGACCGCGGTCCGGGCAGCCAGCCGCCGCGGCGACTCGGGCACCGGCTCAGGCGCTGCCCGCGGCGTGCGGACCGGCCGTCAGCGAGTCGATCCGGCCGTCCTCCATGGAGGCGATCCGGTCGGCGAACGCGTAGACCCGCGCGTCGTGCGTGACGACGATCACGGCCCGGCCGGGCTGCACGGCGATCCGCTGGATGAGCTCCATCGTGATCCGGCCGTTTTCGGCGTCGAGCGCGCTCGTCGGCTCATCGCAGACCAGCAGCCGCGGCCCGTGCACGAGCGCCCGTGCGATCGCCACCCGCTGCTGCTGCCCGCCGGAGAGCTCGCTCGGCAGGCTCGCGAGCCGGTCGCCGAGGCCCAGCTCGTCGAGCACGGCGCCGGCCGCCTCGATCGCCGCGTGCCGCCCCCAGCCCGCGATCAACAGCGGTACCGCCGCGTTCTCCGCGGCGGTCAGCGCTGGCAGCAGATTGAACGCCTGGAACACGAAGCCCACGTTCTCGCGCCGGAACCGCACCTTGCGGCCGTTCGACATGGCGACGAGATCCTGCCCCAGCACGGTGACGTCGCCGGCGGTCGGCTCGAGCGTGCCGGCGAGGATCGACACGAGCGTCGTCTTGCCGCAGCCGCTCGGGCCGACGAGCATCAAGAGCTCGCCGGAGGGCACGTCGAGGTCGACGCCGCGCAGCGCCCGCGTGAGCGATCCGCCCGTCCCGAAGTCCTTGGTGACGCCCCGGCAGCGCACGGCGAGCGAGTCGGGGGGTGGCGGCGGCGGAATCGGTCACCCCCTGAAGACGATCGCCGGGTCGACCACGAGCACCTTGCGGATCGAGAGCAGGCTCGCGAGGAGCACGATCAGGAGCACGGCCACGCCCGTGATCGCGAGCACCTGCCAGGGCATGAAAAAGGAGAGCCGGCCGAAGCTCTTCGTGGCCAGGCCGAACAGGGCGGCGAACCCGACGCCCACGCCGTAGCCCACGATCCCCACCTGCAGGGCCTGAAAGAGCACCATGCCGAGGATCGTCCAGTTGCCCGTGCCCATCGCCTTGAGCGCGCCGAACTGGCGGATGTTCTCCACCGTGAACAGGTAAAACGTCTGACCGGCGATCGCGGTGCCGACGAGGAAGCCGAGCAGCACGGTGATCCCGAAATTGATCGGGATGCCGGTCTTCGCCAGGTAGTGGCGGAGCGTCTTCCAGACGAACTGCCGCTGCGTGAGGGCCTGGAGACCCGTCTGCTCCTCGATGCGGCGGCAGACCGCGGCGGCCGTCTCGCCCGGCGCGGCCTCGGCGAGCACGAACGACAGGACCTTGCGCTCGCGCGGCGCGAACAGCACCGCCTGGCTGTAGCGGGTGTAGACGATCGGGAAGCTCTGGAACGTCTTGCTCGCCGTGGCGATCCCGACGATCACCGCCCGGCGGTCGTTCATCTCGAACACGCGGCCCAGCCGCAGCGGCTCGCCCGGCCAGATCTTCTGGTAGCCGACCTTGTCGATGATCACGGCGTCGGGCTTCCGCAGGTCGGCCACCGAGCCGAGGAGCACCCCCTCCGGCGCCCCCACGAGCGTATCGTCGTCGATTCCCAGGAGGATCATCTGCTCGTAGCTCCCCTCCTCGAGCCGGGCCCGCACGATCCCCTTGTAGAACCGCACGGCCCATTCCACTCCCGGCACGCCCTTGACGCGGAACAGTTCGGTGTCGGCCAGCGGCTTGATGTCGTCGACGTACTGGACGTTCCTGTCCATCACCCAGATGTCGGGCCCCTGGACGTCGCGGATCTGGCTGATCGTGAGGAGCATCAGGCCGCAGAAGATCGACGCCTGCTGGGCGATCAGGAGCGCCGCGAACACCACCCCGAACACGATGCCGAGGTACTTCGCGCGGTTGCCGATCAGCATCTTCCAGGCGATCCACAGCATCGGGGATTTTTCGCGGGTGGGCGGCGGGACGACGGGGCGTGAAGTATAAGTCGGGGGAGGAGATCGCGGTTCCGACCCCACGCAGCCCCGCCCCACCGGCCCCGTCATGCCCCGTCCCGACGACGACGACCTGTTCCAGAGCTCGACGATGACGTTCGGCGAGCACCTCGAAGAGTTGCGCGGCTGCCTCGTGCGGGCCACCGCCGGGCTCGCGGTCGCCGTGCTCCTGGGGTTCTTCGTGGCGCAGCCGGTCGTGAAGCTGATCGAGGAGCCGCTGCGGCGGGCCCTCGGCCACTACTACACCAAGCGGTCGATCGAGACGTTCGACGCCTGGAAGCCCCGGGGCGACGGTCCCCCCCTCCCCTACTCGCGCGAGGAGGTCGTGGACGCCGTCGAGCGGCACGGCCTGACGTTCGAGCTCCGCGAGGTGCACGCCGACAGGCTGGGGCGGGTGCTCGACGGGGGCGGCGAGCGGACGGCCACGGGGTTCGACGCCGGGGCGCTCGTGCCGCTCTTCCTCTGGCAGCCGCTCGCGCGGGATTCCCGGGTGAGCATCACGACGCTCTCGGCCCAGGAGGCCTTCGGCATCTACGTGAAGGCCGCACTCCTCGTGGGCCTGGTGCTGGCCGGCCCGTGGATCTTCTACCAGCTGTGGACGTTCGTGGCCGCGGGGCTCTACCCGCACGAGAAGCGCTGGGTGAGGATCTTCCTGCCGATCAGCATCGGGCTCTTCCTGGCCGGCGTCTGCCTGGCCTTCTTCTTCGTCTTCGACTTCGTGCTCGACTACCTGCTCCAGTTCAACGAATGGCTGGGGCTCGATCCCGACCCGCGGATCAGCGAGTGGCTCGGCTTCGTGCTCGTGCTGCCGATCGGTTTCGGCCTCGGGTTCCAGCTGCCGCTGGTGATGCTGTTCCTGGAGCGCATCGGGATCTTCGACGTGGAGACCTACGCGGCCCAGTGGCGGATCGCCGTGATCGTGATCTTCGTCGTGGCGGCGATCCTCACGCCGGCCGACCCCTACAGCATGCTGTTCCTCGCCGTGCCCCTGTGCCTGCTCTACTTCGGGGGCCTGGCCATCTGCCGCTGGATGCCCGCGGCCGATCCCGCCCGGCGTCAGCCGGCCACGAAGGCCAGCCAGTAGAAGAGCGTGCCGGTGACGGCCGTGACCGCGAGGTCGAACGCGGCGAGCCGCGCGAAGCGCTTGTGCCGCGGCCCGTGCGCTCCCGGCGCGGGCGGCGAGGGAAACCGCCCGAGCGCCTCCCAGACCACCCACACGAGCAGGCCGAGCGTCGAGACCGCGAACACGAGGTGCACGCCGAGGGCCGCGAGCACCCCGCCGGGCCACCACGGGCTCGGCCGGGCCCGCGCCCGCCAGTCGCTCACGAGCCGGACGTCGATCTCGAAGACGACGATGGCGGCGAGCAGCGCCGCGACGATGAACAACTGCAACGCTTTGTGCGTGGCATACCGACCGCGCCGCACCAGCGCGATGCTCCACGCCAGCACGGGCAGGAGCAGCCACAGCCCCACGAGCACGACGTCCATCCCCACCGAGGCCCGCGTCCCGAGAAACCCGTCGACGCCCCCGAAGGCGGCTGTCTCGGCGACTGCGAACACGGTCACGAACGACGCTCCTGTTTGGCCACCGAGTCTACCCTGCTGATTACGACGACGGGAATGAACCTTATCCCGTTGTCGAAAGACGGGAGCAGCGGCAGCAACCCGCCTTCGGAGCCGGCGGTAGGCATGCTCGACTCCGGTCGTGTTGAGAGTACAGGACTCGTGGGTTTTGATCAGGCATCGATAGTCCTCAACGACTCCCTTCGTCTGCGCGTGCCCACCGACCGACTCCGCCGAAACTTCTGAGCGCCTACGGGTTGGGGAGGCTCGGAGTTGCCCCTGCCGTTGAGACGGCGTATGTGACCAGCGCAGCCATGGATGGCCAAGCGGAGGCGCTCCCGCCGGCGCAGGCACATCCGAGTGAGCGGAGCCCAGGAGGGGCGCAGCGAACGTCCGGCGAGGGGGATCGGGTGGCCCGAAGCCGTGGCCACGCCGTCAACGCTCACGGTATCATCGTGGCAACTCCGGCCGAGTGGCGAAACTGGCAGACGCACGGGACTTAAAATCCCGGGGAGAGCGATCTCCATGCGGGTTCGATCCCCGCCTCGGCCACTCGGCGGGCGGTTGGGCTTGTGCCCGTGGGCGGCGGCGGGTACCTGACCGCCATGGACGCTCCGCTTCCAGGCCCCCGCATCCGCATGCTCGTGACTCCCGGCCGGGCGCGGACGCCAGGCACGGCGGCCGTGTGGCTGCCGTGGATCGTGGCCCCATTGTTCATGGCGGCGCCCATCGGAGGCTGCGCGGTGGCGGAGCGGTGGCGGGCGCCGGTCGCGGACGCCGCCGCCGGCCCGGCGGGGCCGGTCGTGCCGGATGGGGCGGTCGCGACGGTCGAGCGGCGCTGACGCCGGCCGGTGGCGGGGCGCGCGGCGGCGCACTAAGGTTGCGGAGAGATCCGCTCCCCAGGACCGCCGCCCCATGTCGCTGCGCTCACGCATCGCCCTCATCGCCACGCTCCTGGTGCTCGCGGCGATCGCGGTCACCACGCTGCTGCAGACGTTCGCGGCCCGGCAGGCGGTGTTGCGCCAGGCCCGCGACGGGGCCGACGGCATCGCCGCGGCGCTGGCGCGGGCGGTGGCGTTCGCCGCCGAGGTGCCGGCCCGGCCGGGCGACGCGGCCGACGGCCGGGCGCCGGTGCGGCGGCTGGTCGCCGAACTGGTGGCGGGCGACGTGCGCGAAATCCGGATCCTCGACCCGCAGCTCGTGCCGCTCGTGAGCCGCCGGATCGACGCGGGCGGGGCGGCGACAGACGCCGACACGCCGCTGGCCGCGGAGGATGCCGCACTCGTGCGCGACTGCGTGACGGCCAAGAAGCCCGTCGGGCGGTTGGAGGCTTACGTGTGCCGCGTGGCGGCCCCCGTGAGAGCCGCCGACGGCCGGCCGCTGGGTGCCGTTTTGGTCACGATGTCGACGGCATCCAGCAGCGAGGTGCTGTGGTGGCAGGCGATGGCGGCGGCAGCCGCGGCGGTCTTCGTGGGCGTCCCCGGCGCGGCTGCCGCTGCCTGGCTGGCCCGCTCGATCGCGGGCCGCGTGCGGCAGGCGCTGGGCGTCGCGGAGGCGATCGCCGCCGGCGACCTCACCGGCGCCCTGCCTGCGGGCGGCGGCGACGAAATCGGGCGGCTGCTCGGCGCCTTCGGCGGCATGACGCGGTCGCTCGGCAGCCTCGTGCACGGCATCAAGGCGGCCGGGGGGCGGCTGGTGGCGCTCGAGGCCGACGCCTCGGGGGCGCTCGCCCGCCAGGACCGGGCGGTGCGGAACTTCAGCGGCTCGGCCACCGAAATCTCGACCGCGATCACGGAGATCTCGGCCACGAGCGAGAAGCTGCTCGCGGCCACCGGCGAGGTGACGGCGGCCGCCCGCGAGGCGGCCCGGGTCGCCGACGAGGGGCGGGACGGGCTCGCGAGCATGACCGAGTCGATGCGGCACCTCGACGAGACGATGAACGCGTTCACCCGCAAGCTCGCCACGATCAGCCAGCGGGCCAGCGGGATCACGGCGGTGGTGACGACGATCGCCAAGGTGGCCGACCAGACGAACCTCCTGTCGGTCAACGCCACGATCGAGGCCGAGAAGGCTGGGGAGGCGGGCCGCGGCTTCCGGATCGTGGCCCAGGAGATCAGGCGGCTGGCCGACCAGACGGCGCTGGCCACGCAGGACATCGAACGGCTGGTCCGTGACATGCAGGCGGCGGTGTCGAGCGGCACGATGGAGATGGACCGGTTCCGCAACGAGGTCAGCCTGCGCATCACGGAGGTGGCCGACGTGAGCGAAACGCTGGGCCGGATCGTCGAGCCGGTGCAGGCGGTGAACCGGTCGCTCGAGGAGGTTCACGGCGGGATGGAGGCACAGTCGCAGGGGGCCCGGCAGATCCGCCACGCGATGGACGCGCTGCGGGACGGCGCCGGGGAATCGGCCGCGTCGCTGGGCGTGTTCACCGCCACGCTGGACGAGTTGCGCCGCTCGATCGGCGAACTCAACACCGAGGCCGCCCGGTTTCGCACCGCCGCGGTGTGACGGCTGTCGAGAGCGCATCCAACTTCGGTGGAGCGCCGGCTTCGGGGCGGCAAAAGTCTCGTCGCATGGGCCGCGGCGGCCCAAGGCTCCTCGAGCGTTCGCCGACCCCTCGCCT
>RGVT01000070.1 GCA_010027105.1 Planctomycetia bacterium | reverse complement strand
ACCCGGCCACCGCCCCTCCTTTCCCGGCCGACAAGCGGCATTGAGCCCCGCCGGCCCGTCCCGCTACCCTCCCGACGCCGGCCGCGCCGCCATGGCGCCCCCGGAACTTCCTCGCGAGGATTCCACGCATGCCCACCAGGCCCGCCCGCGACGCCGCCCTCGGCCTCATCGCCCTGGCCCTCCTCGGCGCCTGCTCCGGCTGCTCGACGCTCCTCACCGCCGCCTACGTCCTCATGCCGGAGGACACGCCCGCCGAATTCGGCGGACTCAAGGGGAAGCACGTGGCGGTGGTCTGCAGGCCGATCGTCGAGCTGGAGTTCTCCGACGCCGGTTCGGGCCGGGAGTTGGCCACGGCCGTGGGCGGGTTCCTGCAGCGGAACGTGCGCCGCGCCCGGATCATCGATCAGCACGAGGTGGCCCGGTGGATCGACGAGCACGCGTGGGTCGACTACCCCACGGTCGGCAAGGCGCTCGACGCCGACCTCGTGGTGGCGATCGACCTCGAGCAGTTCCGGCTGCACGAGGGGGCGACGCTCTACCGGGGCCGGGCGGCCGCCCACGTGCGGGTCTTCGACATCGCCGCCGGCAAGGTGGTGTTCGACAAGCGGCTCGACGACTTCCAGTATCCGGCCGAGGGCGCGATCCCCACGGCCGACCGCTCGGAGCCGCAGTTCCGCGGCATGTTCCTCCAGATCCTCGCCGCCCGCATCGCCCGCAGCTTCCACTCCTACGACAGCCGCACGAGCTTCGCCGAGGAAAACCTGACGTTTTAGCTTCACGCGAAACATCGGCATCCTTTCCTTCACACCCAAACGCGCCAGGCCCGGAGGGCCGGGTTATCACCAGCCGACGGAGGTCGGCCAAGGCGGATTCGGCAGGATGCCGAGATCCGCCGTGAACGTAGCCGGCCGGGTTATCACCAGCCGACGGAGGTCGGCCAAGGCGGATTCGGCACGATGCCGAGCCGTCGCGTGATTACAGCCGCTTGAGGTCGCGTTTCGGCTTCGGGGGGCCGAGCATCTTCTTCTTGTCGTCGGCGCGGGCGGTGGGGACGTTCCCGTTGTTGCCCCCGGCCATGCCCTTGGCCCCGTTGGCGTCGGTGAACGTCTCCGTCCATTCGTAGCCCAGCGGCATCCGCAGTTCCTCCGCTGCCAGCAGCGCCCAGGGCGTGCCCGGATGCTCGTCGACGACGCGGGTGAGCAGTTCCGTCGCCTGCTTCGCGAGCTTCTCCGTGGCCGACCCGACCTTCACCTGGTCGCTCGGCACGAGCCGCCAGGTGTCGCTCTTGGGATTCTTGAAGCTCATTCCGAGCCCCGCCTGCGCCAGCATCAGGTTGTAGGCGTCGGTCCGCACCTTCACCGCCAACACCCGGCCCAGCGACAGGTCGTAGCCGGCCTGCCAGCGCTTCTCGCGGATCTTGTCGCGGTCGGCGAGACCGCCCTTGAGCAGCTCGTAGAGCGCGTCGATCTTCGGCTGGAGGCGGGCGGCCGTCTTCTGCGCCTCCCCCAGGAGCACTTTGAGCGAGCCCTCGTCCTTCCGCGGAAACGTCGTCTCCGGCGACTCCATCGGCTCGACCACCGACTTCCGCGCCGCCTCCACCAGCACCTGCTTGGCCCGATTCGCGGCGATCTCCTGCTTGAGCTTCGCCTGGGAGACGTAGTCGGGCTGGTAGGCCCGCATCGCGTCGGGATCGAAGAAGTATCGCAGCTGTGACGACATCGGTGAGAGCATCTCGTTGGTCACGCGGCCGCGGGCGCCGCTGTTGGCGTGCACGCGGAAATAGATGCCGCCGGTGTCGGCGCAGAGCTTCGAGAGGCTGAACGGGCCGAACCCGGAATCGATGGCGTCGTCGGCGAAGCGGCCCGACCGGACCCGGACGACCTCCGGGAAGAACGTCTCGGGGCCCTGCTCGATGACGGCCCACTGCTCCTCCTGCTCGAACTTCGGGTCGAACTCGACGTACTTCATCCGTACCTCGGCCAGTCCGAAGGGGGCCGGCACGCCCACCACGTAGACCGGGATCCCGAGCATGCCGCAATACTTGGCCGTCTCGTCGGCCTTGTCCTGGTCGTTGCCCACCTCGTCGGTGAACACGATGATCATCACGTTTTTCTTCGGCGCGGAGGTGCGGAAGATCCGGCCGGCCTCGGCGGCCCGATGGATCGCCGTGAACGTCATCTCCGCGCCGGAGTCGTCGACCGGGATCGATTCGATCGCCCTGGTCACCTCCTGGACGTCGTCGGTCGCCTTGTGGGTGACGAGCGACACGTTCTGCCCGAACGCGAGCACCAGGTTCGTGAGCTCCGGCCGGCGGGCCGAGGAGCGGTTGACGCCCAGCTCGTCGAACACGCGGTCGAGCCGGGCGGCGATCTGCCGCCGCTGGGCCGACAGGCTCACCGACTGGTCGAACACCCAGCAGACGACGGTGGCGCGCTGCGCGAGCGAGGCGGCGATCTCGGCCGAGAGGAGGTCGACCGCGCCGGCGGCCCCCGTGGCACCCAGGCCGATGGAGCCCTTGACCGCCACCGTCGCGTCGATGGCCTGCGCGGTGGGGAGCTGGTCGATCGGCTCGACGGCGATGTCGGAGGCCAGGTCCGGCTCGGCCTCGACCGGCACCACGGAGATGTCGGCGAGCGTCGGCGCGATCGCCTGGGCCACCGCGTCGCTCTGCTCGCTCTCCGCTCCGGGCGTTTCCGCCTCGTCGGCCGCCACGATCTCCTGCGGCTCGAGCTGCACATCCTCCTCGGCCGCGAGCGGGGCCTCGATCACCGTGACGCTCCGCGCCGGCCTGGGCGGCTCGCCGAGGCCGCACAGGGCGAGCCCCAAGAGCACCACCACGTGGATCGCCAGGCTGACCGCCCAGGCGGGCGTATCGCCGTCGAGCGGCCCCTCCTCGTCGCCGAGGAAGTCGCGCCACCACAGCCGCGCGCGGTCGAGCAGGTTCATGGGGAACGTGAGGGACGGCGGGCGCGGATCGCTCCGGCGGGACCGCTCCCGCCCGGCAAACCACCGCTGAAGCATTCGCTTCGGACAGTGTACCTTATTCCCGACCTCGGTCCGGGGCTCGAGCCCCAGACCGGGCCGTTTCCCGCCGGCGGATGCCCGTTCCATGAACGCCATGAACGCCATGAACGCCATGAACGCCATGAACCCCATCAACGCCACGAACGCCACCGCCACGATCCCGTGGCCGGGGCTCCAGCCCGCGCTGGCGGCCTTCATGGGCCTCGGCCTCGCGCTCCCCGTGGCGGACCTGGCCGCCGAGCCGGCCCCGGCCCCCGCCGAGCGGTTCGACCTGGAGACCTCCGATGGCGTCTCGCTCGCCACGTGGTACTACCCGCCGCCCGACGACGGCGAGCCGCTGGCGGCCGTGATCCTCGTCCACGACCTCGACGGCTCGCACAAGACGGTCGAGCCGCTCGCCCTCGCCCTCCAGGCGGCGGGCTGCGCCGTGGCGGCGCCCGACCTCCGCGGTCACGGGGCGAGCCGTACCCAGACGGGCCGCGACCGCGATCTCGACGCCCGCCAGATGCGCAAGGCCGACCTCGAGTCGATGGCGGCGGGCGCCGGCGGGCGGCTCCGCGAGCAGGCCGCCGTGCGGGGCGACCTGGAGACGGTGCACGCCTTCCTCGCCGGCCGCGGTGCCGCGTCGGGGCGGCTGTCCGTCGTCGGCTGTGGAGGTGGCGGCACCCTGGCCGCGCTCTGGACGGCCGCCGACTGGGCCTGGCCACCGCTGGCCAGCGGCCCACAGGGGCAGCAGGTGCGGGCGCTCGTGCTCGTGAGCCCCGCCTGGACGGTGAAGGGGCTCTCGCTCCAGCCCGCGCTGGCCAGCGAAGCCCTGAAGCACGAGGTGCCCGTGCTGGTGCTCGGCGGCACGCAGGATCGCGACGCGATCCGGCTCTTCGACCAGCTCAAACGCCACCGTCCCCAGACGTGGTTCGACCAGCGCGACGGCGCCGTCACGAAGGGGAAGGACGTCGAACGCGCCGACGACGCCACGCTGTTTCTGATCCAGGCCGACACCACGCTCACGGCCGAGAAACTGGCGACCGACGGCGAATCGGCCGGCCGCATCAAGACGTTCCTCACGCTCGTGCTCGACGGCGCGGCGAAACGCTGAGCGGCAGCGGACGACGCCGGCCGCGTCAGGGAAGCCGCAGTTCCATGCCGGGGACGAGGAGCGCGGGGTCGCGCAGCAGGTCGCGGTTGGCCTCGTAGAGCCGCGGGGCGACGGAGCGGTCGCCGTAGAAGCGTTCGGCGAGCGTCTCGAACGTCTCGCCCGGGGCCACCCGCACCCGCGCGGGCCGGCGTCCGGGCTCGATCACCCGGCCCCCGGACGCGCCCGGCTGCACGGCGGGCACGCTCCACGAGGGCGGGATCCGCAGTTCGAGGCCGATCGGCAGCAGGTTCGGATCGGAGAGGCGGTCTCGATTGACGGTCCAGATCGCCTGGGCCCCGCCGGCGTGGCCGTAGACCTTCATCGCGATGCCCGTCAGGTCGTCGCCGTCGCGCACCACGTAGGTCGACGTCGCGGCGGGGCCGGAGGGCTGGGCCCGCCCGGGAGCGGTGCGATTGGCCGTCCAGGCGACGGCCAACGGGGGCGGGGAGTCGGCGGCCGCCAGTCGCCCGGCGGCACGAGTGGGGCAGCCACCGTCGCCGCGGCCGGCGGCATCTCGCCGGGCCACGGGCCGGCGGAAACGGGTGTCACCGCGACGCTCACCCGATCGGGCGGCGCCGCCGCGGGCGGGGGCGGACCGGCCGGCTCCTGCCGCGGCCACACGGCCGCGGCGCCCCCGTGGGCGGCCACGAGGCTCGCCACGTAGGGGCCCGCGGCGACGACGCCGGCGACGAGCATCGCCAGCCCGATGACGAACCGGATTGCCTGGATCAGAGTCGACATGAAACCCTCGGGTGCGGACCGCGGGCATCCGTGCGCGTGCGGCCACGGCAAGTATTGCCCTCGTTCCGCGGGCGGAGGTACCGCACGGCCGGCCCGACGCGGTCCTGCGCCGGGCGGCCGCCGTCAGCGCAGGCACGTCCGGCAGGGTTTGCCCAGCCGTCAGCCCCGCGCGGCTCCGCGGCGGGACGGTGCGCCGCGCCCGTGCACGCTCAGGCGGCCGAGGTGGCCTTGGCGGCCGCCGGGGCGGGCTCCCCGAGGCCCACGCGGTGCTGCAGCCAGAGCACGATCGGCGAGGCGATGTAGATCGTGCTGTAGCTGCCGGTGATGATCCCCACGAGCATCGCGAAGGCGAAGGCGTGGATTCCCTGACCGCCGAACGCGTACAGGATGAGCGTCGCCAGGAAGGCGGTGCCCGAGGTGAGGATCGTGCGGCTCAAGGTCTGGTTCACGGCCTTGTCGACCATCGCGGCCGTCACGTACCGGGCCTTGCCGCGGAGTTCGCGGAGCCGGTCGAAGATCACGATCGTATCGTTGATCGAGAACCCGACGATCGTGAGCAGGGCCGCCACGACGTCGAGGCTGATCTTGAAGTCGTCGACGAGCGCCCAGCCGAGGACCGGGGCCGCGAACCTGCTCAGCGCCAGGCACGCCACCGTGACGAGCACGTCGTGTGCCAGCGCCACCACGGCGGCCAGCCCGAAGGCCACGTTCTGGAATCGCAGCCAGACGTAGAGAACGATCATGATCAGGCTCGCCAGCAGGGCGTACACCGCCGTCACCTTCGTGTTGCCGGCCACCTTGCCGCCGATCGTGTTGGCCGAGAGGTAGACGGGCGTGTCGTTGAGCTTCTTCGCCACCCGTTCGAGCACGTTCCGGGTGGCCTCCGGGGAGAGCGCCGTGGAGAGGGCCCAGTTGCGGTAGGGCTTGGCGCGGCTCGTCATCCCCTCGGCCTCGAGCTCGAAGGGGGCGTCGGCGAGCCCCTCCGCCTCGAGCGCCGTCCGGATCGTCGCCCGCAGCGTGAGCAGGTTGATCTTCTCCGGAAAGTCGAGCGGCGCGGCCGTCGTCAGCCCGGAGGCCGGCGGCGTCGCTCCGGAATCGTCCGGCTTCGGCTCGGGGACGGTCGAAACCACCTCGCCGAAGCCCATCGAGTAGGTGGCGAGCCGCCCGGGAAACGCGTCGCGGAGCGCCTGCTCCACCGCCGCGTCGTCGCGGAGCGAGGTGTCGATCTTGTACCGCAGGCCCGGGGCCGCGTCTGCCGAGGTGACGGCGCTCACGGCCGCGTCGGGCAGGGCCGCCACGGCCGTGCGCACCTCGGCGACGTCGAGCGGCCGCTCGGGCTTGAAC
Source organism: Planctomycetia bacterium (assembly GCA_010027105.1). Lineage (GTDB taxonomy): Bacteria > Planctomycetota > Planctomycetia > Pirellulales > UBA1268 > RGVT01. The sequence continues at coordinate 3,626 of RGVT01000070.1, read as the reverse complement.
GCCACCTGCACGCTCGTGCCGCCCGTGAAGTCGATGTCGAAGAGCCCCTGGCCCCGCTGCACCGCCGCCGCGAGCCCCAGCAGGATGAAGAGCGTCGAGCCGACGACCGCCGGCACCATCCAGCGCACGAACCCGAAATTGGGCTGGCCGAAGAGCCTCGCCATCGACAGCGACGTGATCCAGCGGTTCCGCTCGGCGAGGTCGAAGATCACCCGCGAGCAGAACACCGCCGTGAACAGGTTGAGCACCAGCCCGAGGATCAGGGTCACCGCGAAGCCCTTGAGCTGGTCGGTGCCGATCGCGAACAGCACGACGCCCGTGATCACGGTCGTGAGGTTCGAGTCGAGGATCGTGGTGAAGGCCCGTTGGAAGCCGTTGCGGATCGCGGTGCGCACGCCGGCGCCCCGATCCATCTCCTCCCGCATCCGCTCGTAGATCAGCACGTTGGCATCGACGGCCATGCCGACGGAGAGCACGAGGCCGGCGAGGCCGGCGAGCGTGAACGCCGCCTTGATCGAGATCATGAGCGCGAGCACGAGCACGATGTTGAGGAGCACCGCGAGGTCGGCGACGAAGCCGGAGAACCGGTAGTAGGCCAGCATGAACGCCAGCACCACGATCGTGGCCAAAAGCATCGCCCGGGCGCCGGAGCGGATCGTGTCGGCCCCGAGCTGCGGGCTGATCTTCTGCTCGCTGATCGGCTCGCTCTGGAGCGCCGCCGGCAGGCTGCCGGCGTTGAGCACGCCCACGAGGAAGTCGACGTCGGCCTGCTTGAAGCTGCCCGTGATCTGGCCGTCGCCCGAGATCGCGCTGCGGATGGTGGGGGCGGAGAGGAGCGTGTCGTCGAGCAGGATGCCCAGGCGGCTGGTGAGCCGATTCGCCGGGTCGGGCAGGTTCTGGCCGGTGAGCGTGCCGAACAGGGCCGCACCGGCGGAGTTGAATGAAAAGTTGACGCAGGGCTGGAGGTTGTTGTCGTAGCTCGCCGCCGCGCGGGAGAGAAACCCGCCCGTGACGTTGAACCGGTCGAGCACGACGAGCACCTCGACCCGGCCGTCGGGCATCGTGCGGGTGACGAGCCCCCGGTCCTGCGCGGGGCTGATCTTCGCCGTGTCGAGCTGCACCCAGCGGCCGATCGGAGCCCCGCCGTCGAGCACCGTGGTGCCGGAGGTGTCGCCCCCCACTTCGATCACCCGCTTGTGCCGGGGATCCTCGGGGTTGGCGGTGATCCGGAACTCGAGCACGCCCGCGCTCGACACGATCCGCTTGATGAGGTCGACCTCGGCCTGGTCGACGTCGGGCACGATCACCTCGATCTGGTCGAGGCCGTACCGTCGCACCGTCACCTCCTTCTGGCCGCCCGGGTTCACGCGGCGGCTGACCGCGGCCACGAGCTTGTCCATGTCGATCCGGGCCGCCCCCGCGGCGCCCCCCTCGCCGTCGGCCGCCTGCGACGCCTGCCTGGCCGCGTCGATTTCGTAGACCAGGATCACCCCCCCCTTGAGGTCGATCCCCAATCGCGGCGGCCAGCCGAGCGCGGTGATCACGACCCCGGCCGCGAGCGACACGAGCACCGCCGCGATCCGCCCCCACATGTCGGCGGCGCGCAGCCGCTTCGCGACGATCCAGGCGAGGAGCGTGGGGCCGGCGATCACGAGCAGCGTGAGCATCCACAGCGCCCAGCCCTCCCGCCACCAGGGCGGCAGGGCGACCGGCGGGGTGGCGAACGCGGCCGTGCCGGACGCGGCCGGCGAGCCGGCCATGCCGGCCTGTGCGAGCAGAAAACCGGTGAATCCGCTGGTGAGCATGAGGAAGTCCATCCTGTTCGCTGCGGCCCTCCGCGGGCCCGGGCGGTGCGGGCGTCAGCCGCCCGGCGCCGCCTCCCCTTCCGTGTCGGCGAGCACCTTCGAGATGCTCGCCAGCGTCACGGTGAGCCTGACGTTTTCCGATTCGTCGACCTTGAGCGAGACCCTGTCCGCCGGGCGGTCGACGTTCGCCACGGTGCCGTAGATGCCGGCCGTCGTCAGGACGCGGTCGTTCTTCTTGAGGCCGGCGAGCAGGTCCTGCTGCTTCTTCATCCGCTCGCGCTCCGGCTTGTAGAGCAGAAACCAGGCCGCCCCCAGCACCAGCACGAACGGCAGGTAGGAGACGAGCAGTTCGAGGGGATTGGGCTGCTGCGGCATGGGTCGTGACGCGGGGCGGGGATGCGGAAGCCGCAAAATGTATCGGCCCCCGCGCACCGCGGACAAGGGCAGCGCCGCCCGCGGCCAGCCGACGCGCCCCGCGGCGCCGGCCGCCTCGGTCGGTCATTCGACGGCGGCGGCGAATCTCGGCACGAGCTCCGCTGCGGCCGCGGCGAACGTGCCCTCGACGATCGCCGCCCGCAGCCGCGCCACGAGCCGCTGGTAGAACGTGAGGTTGTGGATCGACGCGAGCACGGGCCCGAGCATCTCGCCGGCCAGGAACAGATGGCGGAGGTAGCTGCGGCCGTGCCGGCAGGCGAGGCACGGGCAGCCCTCCTCGAGCGGGCGCTCGTCGCGGGCGTGGCAGGCGTTCCTGAGCCGCACCTGCCCGGCGAACGTGTAGGCGAGCGAGTTGCGGCCGCAGCGCGTGGGAAGCACGCAGTCGAACATGTCGATCCCGGCGGCCACGGCGTTGACGACGTCCTGCGGCTGCCCGACCCCCATGAGATACCGCGGCTTGTCGGCCGGCAGATGGGGCGTGGTCGCCCACAGCGCCCGCCCCATCGCCTCGGGACCTTCGCCCACCGAGAGCCCGCCCACGGCGTACCCCTCGAACGGCAGCGCCCTGAGCGCTTCGGCGCTCGCCTGCCGCAGGTCGGCGTCGAGCCCTCCCTGCGCGATCCCGAAGACAGCCTGGTCGCACCGCGTGCGGGCGGCGAGGCAGCGCTCGGCCCAGCGGAGCGACCGGCGCATCGCCGCCTCGACCACCGGCCGCTCGGCGGGCAGCGCCACCACCTCGTCGAGCTGCATGGCGACGTCGGCGCCGAGCCGCTCCTGGATATGGATGGCCCGTTCCGGCGTGAGGTCGACGGGCGAGCCGTCGAGGTGAGAGCGGAAAAACGCCCCCTCCTCCGTCACCTTCACCTGCCGGGCGAGGCTGAACACCTGGAAGCCGCCGGAGTCGGTGAGCGTGGGCCCGTTCCAGCCCATGAACCGCGCCAGGCCGCCCGCCTCGGCGATGATCTCCTCGCCGGGCCGAAGGTGGAGGTGGTAGGTGTTGGCGAGGATCATCCCCGCGCCGGTCTCGGCGACGCGGCCGATGTCCACCCCCTTCACGCTCGCGAGCGTGGCGACGGGCATGAACAGCGGCGTGGGCACGCTGCCGTGCCACGTCCTGAGCGTGCCGGCCCGCGCCGTGCCGTCGGTCGCCTCGAGCGAATAGCCGAATCCGCGCTGCATCCCGCCAGCCTACCGCGCCACCGCGGCCACGCCCCACAGGGCACACGCCGCACACCCCGACATCGCGTTGACTGTTCGAGCTGCCAAGCACCCGCCGGCTCCGGGCCACCCAGACCCCGTCGCCGGACGTTCGCTGCGCCCTCCGGGCTGCGCTCACTCCTAGCGACTGGCGCTGCGCCATCCATGGCTTCGCTGGTCGCTAAAGCC
>RGVT01000069.1 GCA_010027105.1 Planctomycetia bacterium | reverse complement strand
CTGTCCTACAGCAAGCGGGACGCTTGCCCCACGGTCAGGCAATCGCCGTGCCGAACAGGATTGCCTGGAGGGCCGAGGCGAACGTCAAGCGAGAGGGTCCGGGCAGTCACGAGCCGGCGCGCGCCTCGAAGGCATGACAGGCTGAAGCCTGTCCCACATGACGGTACGGGGCAGCCCCGAGCCGGGTTGGGCGCGGAGACGCAACACAGCATCGATGCCGCTCACCGGCGGCGCTGCCGGCGGCTCTTCTTGGCGGGCTTGCCGGCGGGCTTCCTGCGGCCGGTCGGCTTGGGGAGGCGGCCCCGCTTCCGCACCTCGGCGGCCGGCGGCCCCGGCCGGCCGCGGCTGCGGACGCCCACGAGGCGGAAGTCGAGCGTGCGCCGATCGACGTCGACCTTCGCCACGGCCACCCGCGCACGGTCGCCGAGGCGAAACGCGTTGCCGGGCCGGCGGCCGGAGAGCGTGTGGCTCGTGCGCTCGTAGCGGTAGGTGTCGTCCGGGAGCGATTCGAGGCTCACGAGCCCCTCGGCCGGGAGTTCGATCCCCTGCACGAAGATTCCGAACGCCTCGACGCCCGTCACCACCGCGTCCATCTCCAGGCCGACCCGCGAGGCCAGGAAGTTGAGCAGCTTGAGCTTCACGAGCTCCCGCTCGGCCGCCTCGGCCCGGCGCTCGAGCTGCGAGCACTGCTCGCCGAGCTGTGGGAGCCCCTCCGCAGGCGGCCGCTTGCCCCGCGCGATCACGTCGAGCGCACGGTGGACCGTGAGGTCGGGATAGCGGCGGATCGGCGACGTGAAGTGGCAGTAGCAGTCGCTGGCGAGCGCGAAGTGGCCGTCCTCCTGCGGGCCGTAGGCGGCGCGGGTGAGGCTGCGCAGCACGGCGTAGTTCACGGCGTGCTCCTCCGGCCGGCCGCCGACGAGGCCGAGCAGCCGCTGAAGCTCGAACCGGCTCTCGAGCGAGTCGACCTCGAAGCCCAGTTCCGTGACGAATTCGGTGAGCTGCCGGAGCTTGCGCAGGTCGGGCGCCGGGTGGATGCGGCGCAGGAACGGCGCCCCGGCCGCCGCCAGCTTCTCGGCCACGGCCTCGTTCGCCGAGAGCATGAATTCCTCGATGATCTTGTGGCTCTCGGTGTTCTCGACGACGTGGGCCCCGTTTACACGGCCCTCGCGGTCGAGGTCGATCTTCACCTCGGGCATCGAGAGCTCGAGCGCGCCCCGCGCGGTGCGGCGGCGGCGCAGGATGCGCGACAGGTCGCGCATCCGGCCGAGCAGGGCCCGCACCTCGCCGGTCATCTCGACGGCGCGGGTGTCGGGGTCGGCGAGGAACACGTCGACCTCCTCGTAGGTGAAGCGGCGCACGCTCTTGATCGCCGACCGCTCCACCTCCGCGTGCGTCTGGACGCCGTCGGGCGTGAACTCCATCCAGCAGGTGCGGGCATACCGCACGCGTCCCGGCTGGAGGCTCGCGAGGTTGTTGGAGACCACCTCGGGCAGCATCGGGATCACGCGGTCGGGGAGATACACGCTCGTGCCCCGCGCGAGCGCCTCCTGGTCGAGCGGCGAGCCCTCCTCGACGAAGTGCGAGACGTCGGCGATGTGCACGCCGAGCAGCCAGTGGCCGCGGTCGATCCGCTCGAGCGAGATCGCATCGTCGAAGTCGCGGGCGTCGATGGGGTCGATCGTGATGATCGTCCGCTGCGTGTGGTCGCGACGGTCGCCCGCGATCGCCTCGGTGAACCGCCCGGCCTGCCGCCGGGCGTCGGCCGCGACGGCCTCGGGGAAGGGACCGGGCAGGCCGAATTCGTGGATCACCGTCTGCGTGTCGACGCCCGGCTGGCCCGCCTTGCCGAGCACCTCGACGATCACCCCCTCGCCGTCGCGGAGGTTCGTGGGGAACCGCACCATCTCCACCACGACCTTGTCCTTGTCGCGGGCCCCCTTCGCACCGGGGTCGCCGACCGACACGGGGCGGGCGAAGCCGGTGCCGTCGACCTGCACCCAGCCCGATCCGGCCGCCTCGAAGTAACTGCCCACGAATCGCGTCGTCTTGCGCTCGAGCACCTCGACGATCTCGCCGGCGGGCCCGGGGCGGCGGACGTCGCGGCCGGTGGCGAGCCGCACGCGGACGGTGTCGCCGGTGGCCGCGTCGAGCGCGGCGTGGGCGGCGATGTGGATGTCGGCGGAGCGGTCGCCGGCCGGGGCGTCGAGCGGCCGCACGAAGCCGTAGCCGCCAGCCGCGCGCTTGAAGACGCCGACCACGCCCTCGCCCTTGCCGCGGCGGCTCTTCTCGGGCTTGGGTCGCTGCCGGGTCATGGCGGGTGCCTCACGATCGGCCGCGGAAAAACTTGCGGCCGTGATGCTGGTGATACTGCGTCCAGCCGTCGTCGATCGAGGCCTCGGCCTTGAGGAGCTGCGTCACCGCGGCCATCTTGGCGTCGAGGTGGTCGAGGTGGTGCAGGGCGAGCGCTTCGAGCGTCATCGGCACCTTCGCGGCTCCGAAGTCGAGCTGGCCGTGGTGGGCCGCGATCATGTGCTTGACGCGCACCGCCGTCTCGACGTCGAAGGCCGTGCCGGTGCGGGCCTCGACCGCACGGATCTTGGCGTCGATGATCTCGAGGCCGAGGACCACGTGGCCGAGCAACTGGCCGGGGTCGGTGTAGGAAAAGCCCTTTTCACTTTCGAGTTCGACCGTCTTGCCGATGTCGTGCACGAGCACGCCGACGAGGAGGAGGTCGCGGTCGAGGTCGGGATAGAGCGGGGCGACCCGGTCTGCGAGCCGCAGCAGGTTGACCACGTGATCGAGGAGCCCCCCGGCGTAGGCGTGGTGGTGCTTGACGCCGGCGGGGCTGCGGCAGAACGCAGCCATGAGCGGGCCGTCGGCGAGCAGTTCGGCCACCAGTTCCCGGAGCGGAGCGGCGCGGACCGTGCCCACGAGCGCCTCGAGCTCGCCTCTGAGCCGGGCGACGTCGGCGTCGGTGAGCACGCGGAAATCGGCCTCGTTCACCGTCCGCGGATCGGCCCGCGCGATCGCGGTGATGATCAGCTGCAGGCTGCCCGAGTAGAGCTGCGTGTGCCCCTCGACGCGTACGTAGTCGCCATCCTCGAAGGCGTCGAAGTCGTCGTCGGAGGCGTTCCAGAGCCGGCCCGTGATCATGCCGCTCTTGTCGGCCAGATCGACCTGCAGGTAGAGCTGCCCGTTGCGGTTGGGCCGCAGTTGTTTGTGCGTGGCGAGGAACAGCTGGTCGATCTGGGTCTGCGGCTGAAGCTCGGTGATCAGGCGTCGGGGCATGTGGCGAGTGTAGGGCCAGGGTCGAGTGATTGACAGTGAGCGGCTACAATCCGCGGCCTCCACCGTCCCGGAGTCCGCGCATGCCCGACCACGCCATCTCGCCCACCCGCGTCCAGGACTATCCGGAGTGGTATCAGCAGGTCGTGCGGGCGGCCGACCTCGCGGAGCAGTCTCCTGTGCGCGGCTGCATGGTGATCAAGCCGCACGGCTACGCCCTCTGGGAGCGGATGCAGGGGATCCTCGACCGGATGTTCAAGGCCACCGGCCACCAGAACGCCTACTTCCCGCTCTTCATCCCGCTCTCGTATCTCGAGAAGGAGGCCCGGCACGTCGAGGGCTTCGCGAAGGAGTGCGCGGTCGTCACGCACCACCGCCTCGAGCTCGGCCCCGACGGCAAGCTCGTACCGACCGGAAAACTCGAGGAGCCGCTCGTGGTGCGGCCGACGAGCGAGACGATCATCGGCGCGATGTACGCGAAGTGGATTCAGTCGTGGCGCGACCTGCCGGTCTTGATCAACCAGTGGGCCAACGTCGTCCGTTGGGAGATGCGGCCGCGGGTGTTCCTGCGGACGGCCGAGTTTCTCTGGCAGGAGGGGCACACGGCGCACGCCACCAGCGAGGAGGCCGTCGAGGAGACGCTGCGCATGCTCGACGTCTACGCCACGTTCGCCGAGCGCGACCTCGCGATGCCCGTGATCAAGGGTCCGAAGACGGCCGGCGAGCGGTTTCCAGGCGCGGTCGACACCTACTCGATCGAGGCCATGATGCAGGACGGCAAGGCGCTCCAAGCCGGCACCTCGCACTTCCTCGGGCAGAACTTCGCGAAGGCGCAGGAGATCAAGTTCGCCGGCCCGTCGGGCCAGGAGGAATACTGCTGGACCACGTCGTGGGGCGTATCGACGCGGCTCATCGGCGCCGTGATCATGACCCACTCCGACGACGACGGCCTCGTGCTCCCGCCGCGGATCGCCCCCACGCAGATCGTGATCCTGCCGATCCACCGCACCGACGAGGAACGCACGGCCGTGCTCGACGCCTGCCGGGCGCTCGAGCGGGAGCTCACGGCTGCCTCGTTCGCCCACGAGCCGGTGCGAGTGAAGATCGACGCCCGCGACCTGCGCGGGGGCGACAAGGTATGGCAGCACGTGAAGCAGGGGGTGCCGGTGCGGGTGGAGATCGGCCCGCGCGACCTCGCCGCCGGCACGGTGAGCGTGACCCGCCGCGACCGCCCGCCGAAGGAGCGCACGAGCGTGCCGCTTGCCGAGTTCTCCACCATGGCGCCGCGGCTGCTCGAGGAGATCCAGAACGGGCTCTTCGACAAGGCCCGCGCCTTCCGCGACGCGAAGTCGGCGCGGCTCTCCTCACAGGCCGACGTCCTCGACTTCTTCGCTGAAGGCAAGGGGCAGGGGAGCGGCTTCGCGCACGTGCACGTGGCCGACGATCCGGCCGTGACGGCGGTGCTCGACCCGCTCAAGGTCACGGTGCGCTGCATCCCGATGGACGGCCCCCACGAACCCGGCACCTGCATCGTGACAGGCCGGCCGGTGCCGCGCCCGAGCGTCCTCGCCCGCGCGTACTGACCGTAGGACAGGCTTTAGCCTGTCTCGTCGTCCGCTTGAGCCTGTCTCGTCGTCCGCTTCAGCCTGTCTCGCACGCTTCAGCCTGTGGCGTGCGTCCGAGCGTTCATGCTGCCCCTCCCGGGGCCCGCTCTCGTTCTCTTGAAGAGGGCGATCGGAGGCGGCCCCGCATGTGGTCGCACTCTGTTCCCATCGGCATCCAGGCGAGCGCCGGACATGGAGCCCGCCCGCCGGCAGCTCCCGTCGGTATGAGCGCCGCCGACCGGAGAAGACGCCGCTCTATCGTCTGGTTGCCACCCACCTCGAGAGCTGGCTCGCATCCGCTACGTGCTCCCGCGACACAAGGCGGCCACCTGGGTCGGCCCGGGACGCTCGCGAAAGCCCACGCGACCCGGGGCCAACGGCGTCGTCGAACTCTCACCTTTCGAGTTCCTCGACCGGCTGGCTGATCTCGTCCCGCTGCCGCGCAAGCACCGGCATCGCTACCACGGCGTCTTCGCCCCGAATCATCCGCTGCGGCCGGCCGTCACGGCGCTGGCGGTCGGCAACGTCGCCAGGCAGCGCGATGCCAGGCTCTCTCACCCTCTCCCTCCGGGAGAGGGCCGGGGTGAGGGTCCCCCGAACCACGACAAGCCCCGCTCCCACGACACTACCCGGATTGCATGGGCCAAGTTGACGGCCGCCGGCAGGAGCCGGCCCACTTCGAACCGGAGGTTCGCAAGCGGGCGTAGGCCAGGATGGCTCAGCCCCCGTGAAGCAGCACCTCCGCCAGTTTCACCAGCCCGGGGCCCGCCAACCGACTGGGGCATTCCGGGCCAGTCAGCGACCAGACCAGTCCCGCAGCAACTCATCAACCGGAAAACGGTGGCGGAAGTGCCATTGGCCGGACTATCCTTTATCCTTTCGAGTCGTAGGCTCCGGAGGACGGGTCATGATTCGTGGAGTAAAGTTCTTGTTTGACGAGCGCGGTCAAAAAACGGCTCGCGGCTCGAAAAGTCCGGCCGTCTGAAAAAAGGCCGCCGCCGTGCATGAGGTGCGGATCGGACGGTCCGCCACCAAGGAACTCGAGTCGCTCCCCGAAGGCGTCGTTCTGCGCGTCGCCACCAAGATCCTCTCGGGGCTGCGGCCCTGCCCGCGATCGTGTCGTCGCGGGCCCTCGGGCTCGAGGCCGGCACCGCCGCCGCCAGCGAGCGGATCACGCTCGGCGTGATCCGCATCGGCGGCCGCTGCCGCTATGTGCTCGGCTCGATGATGACGCTGCCCGACGTGCAGTGCGTCGCCATCGCCGACGTGCAGGCCTTTTCGCCGGTGGCACCGCTTCGAAGAGACCGGCGGGTGGGCATCTGTCGTTCGATTTCAGGTAACGCCCAACACTCGTAGAGCCCAGACCGCATCCGACTTCGGTGGAGCACCGGTCAGGGGGCGGAAAAAACGCTTCGTCCGCCGCTCGCACGGCGGAAGGGCGACGGGTCGGCTTCCTGCGCGGCTTCCTCCGCCGCCGGCCTCGTCTCGGAGTGCTCGACCTCGGGCCAGTAGGTGTCGAAGTCGAACTTCGGACTGTTGTCGAGGTCGTGACACTCCAGGCAGTTGTTGACCGCCTTCTGCCTCCCCTCCGGCGTGTCGAGCGAGAGCACGAGTTCCTTCCGCAGCCGATCCCGCTCCGTGGTGCTCGCCCGCACGTCCCCCCGCTCGACGGCGGTGTGGGCGGCGGCTGGGCCGTGGCAGTTTTCGCAGCCCTGGTGGGCCAGGTGCGGCGTGGCGGCCATGCTCGCGAATCCGCCCTCGAACGGTTCGAACCGCTGCGGCGCCCAACCGACCACGTGGCACGAGAGGCATTCGGGGTCGCCGTCGCGGCGCGGCGACTGTTGCTCGAGCGTGGTCAGGGCCCGGGCGTGGCTGCTCTCCTGCCAGACGTCGTAGGCCTCGCGGTGGCAGTCGGCACACGCCGCACTGCCCGCGAATCGGCGACCCGAGGGGTGGCGGATCGGCGCGAGGCCGAGGCCGGCGAGGCCGAGCGACTCGAGCTGCCGCTGGTAGGTCGCGAGCAGCCGGATCATGTCGGGAGACTCCCCCCACCGCGCGTCGAGCGGGACCCGCTGCGACAGCGGGGGGGTCCGCGCGTCGCCGGAAAGCCCGATCGCCACGGCGAACATCCCCTTGTGCCCGAGTTCGACGAGCCGCGCCCGGCCCCCCGGCAGCACCGGCAGCGTGGCGGGAGGCTCGTCGGCGCCTCCGGCGGTGACCACGATGTCGAACTGCGGAAACGCCGCCGCGAGCGCCTTCGTCTCCTCCGGATCGGCCCAGGCGAGCAGGATCTGGTGGTCGCAGCCGGCTGCCCGCAACTCGGCGGCCACCCGCTCGAGAGCCCGCGTGGCCGGCTGCACCTCGACGGCGTCGTTGGTGATCTCCGCGGCCTGCTTCGCACCCAGCACGGTGGTGACACCCACCGTGAGGCCGCCCACCTCGACCACGCGGAACCGGGGCGTGATGTTCGCATCGAGCCCCAACAGGCCGACGTTCGCGCTCACGAACGGGGTCGGCCGGTCCCCCACCGGCGCGACGGCCGCCACGAGCTCCTCCGCGGGCAGCCGCAGGTCGTGCGGGCCGAAGCCGACGGCGGCGTAATCCATGGCTTTGAGTCCGTCGACGATCGACTGGAACTTCACCTCCGACTGCCGGCCGAACCGGCGGACCTGGCCGCCGAGGTCGACGGCCACGACGGGCCATCCGGCCGTCGCCACGGCGCGGAGGAAGTTCTGCCGACGGCTCAGCCCCCCCTTCTGGTTCTCCTTGCCGGTGCAGCCGCAGGGTTCGATGTAGCCGTCGAGTTCGCCGGTGACCACGACCAGGGCCCGCGGATCGGGCCAGTCGGCGAAGATCGCGCCGTTGCGCTCGACGAACGTGTCGACCGTCGTCGTGGCGACGTCGGCCCCGCGGTCGGGCCGGGCCGCCGCCGGCTCGGCCGCGGGAACGAGGGCGAGGGCGAGGGCCGCCAGGGAACGGCGCACGCGGTCGGTGACGGCGATGTGGGGCTCGCAGGCTGTCATGGGCCGATCGCCACGCAGACGCGGATCGGGAATTCGGGATGATCCGGATGGCCCGTGTCCAGCACGATGCGGCCGGCGGGCCCCTGTTCGGAGCACCGGTGGTTGGCTGCCGGACTTCCGGGAGGGACGACGATCGAGATGGGAAACCGCACCACGCCCTTCTCGCCGACCGGTTTCCCGGCGCCGATCTCCACCACGAGCGACGCGGGCACGACCTCGCGAACCAGCGGCTTCACGGCCGCGGCGTGCGGCCCCTTCGCGGTCAGGAACACCTCGACCCGGCCGCCGGTGCGGCCGGACACGGTGCCGAGCAGCAGGGCCTGGCGGGAGGAATCCCACGCCGCGCCCGCCAGGGCGAGGGCGCCGGTCACGGTTCCCTCCACCGGAATTTCGACCGTGGTCTTCTCGGGCATCCGCAGCGTGGCCGCGATCGTCTGCCGCACCGCGCCGAGCGGCAACCCGGGGGCGACGCTCACGGTGATCGCGAAGCCGCCGGTGGCGCCGGTTTCGGCGGCCACGTCCGCGGCCGCTAGCGGCGTCGACGAGAGCGTGAACAACCCCGCCGTCTGCGGATCGGAGGCGACGAGGGTCTCGATGACGGGTGGCTCGGTGCCGTAGGTGAAGAGTTTGACGGTGGCCTGCGTGCCGACGCCCGCCGTGACGGCCGACAGCGTCACCGCCTCGGGAACTGCCTTCCACGTCGGCACGACGGTGCCCTCGATGACGAACGCGATCTCCGGACGGCGGGGATCGTTGGTGAACACGGTCGCCTGCTGCCGGAACGGACCGCCGGATCCCTTGCCGCGCCACTTGAGCCGCACGCGGGTCGATCCTCCGGGCGGAACCTCCTTCCGCGCCCCTTCGTCCCCCCCCTCCGACGACTCGAAATCGCTCACCGTGCAGCTGCAGCTGGTGGCGCCGCGGGTGAGCACGAGCGCCGCGGCTCCGGTGTTCCGCACCACGAACTCGTGGGCGCCCTCGGCCCCTGAGCCGATCGTGCCGAACTCGTGCCGCGTCTCGGGAACCTCGGCGACGGGAGCCAGGGCCGAAGGCGTTTCCAGGACGCCGGGGCCGAAGTCGCCGATCCGCCACGGCCGCAGCGCCGCCTCGAGGGCGGCCTGCACCCCGCCGATCGCGGCACCCACGGCGACCGCGAACACCGCCACCACCCACGCGTTCGGTCTTGGCACGGCCACTCCGCACGATCTCCCGGCGAGGTTTGTCACCCTCTATTCTAGCCGATGCTGGCGATCGCGGATGGGGGCCGCGCGGAGGATGGCACTCGGAGGAACGGCGGGCCGAAGCCGATGGGCTCAGGAGAGCTGGGCCAGGGCTTCGTCGGGGATGTTGAAGTTTGCCGAGACGCTCTGCACGTCGTCGTGGTCGTCGAGCTTTTCCATGAGCGCGAGCACCTTGCGGGCCGTCTCCACGTCTTCCACGTCGACGGAGTTCGTGGGGATGCGGACGATCTCGCTCGAGTCGACCGCGAGGCCCGCGGAGCCGACCGCGTCGACGACGGCCGCCATCGCCTGCGGCTCGCAGGTGACCTCCCAGCGGTCGCCGGCGAGCTTCACGTCCTCGGCACCGGCATCGAGCGCGAGTTCCATCAGGCGATCCTCGCCGCAGGCCGCCTGCGGCACGCGGACCACGCCCTTGCGCTCGAAGAGGTAGGCCACGCAGCCGGTGCCGCCGAGCTTGCCGTCGCACATCTCGAAGATCTTGCGGATCTCGGGGGCCGTGCGGTTCTTGTTGTCGGTGAGGATCTCGCACATCACGGCCACGCCGCCGGCACCGTAGCCCTCGTAGATCGACTCCTCGAGGTTGCCTCCCTTGAGTTCGCCGGTGCCCGTCTTGATCGCCCGCTGGATGTTGTCCTTGGGCATGCTGACCGCCTTCGCGGCGTCGATCGCGTAGCGCAGCCGGAGGTTGGCGTCGGGGTCGGGCCCGCCGTGCTTCGCGGCCACGATGATCGCCTTGGCGAGCTTGCTCCAGAGCTTGCCCCGCTTGGCGTCG
>RGVT01000068.1 GCA_010027105.1 Planctomycetia bacterium | reverse complement strand
GCGGCCGACGTCGGCCGCCCCCCGGCAGGCCGGGAGCGGCTGAACGCCGACCCGGCGGCGGGCCGCGGCCCGGCAAGGCCCCGCGGCCGCGCCGGCGCCCGGGCAAGGCCTCCGCGTGGAGAAAACCGCGCGGCTGAGGCCGCCCGCAGCCCGATGCACGCCTCTACCCGGCCGCCCGCCGCCTGCTTCGCCGACACGGCGCATTACCTCGCGGCCCGCGTCGTGTTCAACCGCCGGATCGCCGAACGCACGTTCCGGATCCGGCTCGAATGCCCCGCGATCGCCGCGGCGACGCGGCCGGGGCAGTTCGCGATGGTTCGGCTGGCCGAGCGCAGCGACCCGCTCCTCGCCCGCCCGCTCGCCGTCTACGACACGTTCCGGGCGGACGACGACGACCGGCCCGCAGGCCCGCCGGAAGGCCGTCGCCACGCCGACTTCGTGTATCTCGTGCATGGCAGGTTCACGTCGGCGCTCCAGCACGTCGATGCCGGCGACGAGGTCGTCGTGTGGGGGCCGCTCGGCAACGGCTTCGCGGCCGTCCCGGCGGTCGACCACGTCGTGCTCGTGGCGGGCGGCATCGGGCAGACGGCCCTCCTCGCCCTGGGCCGCGAGCGGCTCGGCGGGGCCGCGTATGCAGGATCGACGGCGGTGCCGAGGGCCCGCCGCGTCACGCTCTGCTGGGGCGCACGCACGGCGGCCATGTTTGGCGACGTCGCCGACTTTCGGAAGGCCGGCGTCGAGGTTCACCTGGCGACGCTCGATGGCTCGACCGGGCGTCACGGCACCGTCGTCGATCTCCTCGACGAGTTGACCGCGGCGGGTCGCATCGATTCCCCGAAGCCGGGCGGCCTGCACGTCGCCTGCTGCGGCCCGGAGGCGATGATGGCCGCCGTTTCGCACTGGACCGGAGCCAGGGGCATCGGCTGCCACGTGTCGCTCGAGGCGCCTATGGCCTGCGGCATCGGCATCTGCTTCACCTGCGTGGCCCGCGTCCGCGACGAGGGTGCGGCCGCATGGGATTATCGGCGCACCTGCGTCGAGGGGCCCGTGTTCGACGCCCGCCTGATCGCCTGGGAGGCCTGAGGCCTCCCGGCAGGCTCAGGCCTTGCCCGCGGCCTTCGCAGGGGCGCCGCCGGCCACCGCCTTCACGCGGGCCGACACCCGCGACTTGATCCGGGCGGCGCGGTTGGGATGGATCGTCCGCTTGGCGGCGGCGCGGTCGGCCTTGCGGGCCAGCACCTTGAACTGTTCGCGGGCCGCGGCCACGTCGCCGCTCGTCAGTGCCGCGAGCACCTTCTTCAATTCCGACTTGATCTCCGACTTGATCGCGCGGTTGCGGTCGCGGGCGCGGAGGTTCTGGCGGAGACGCTTCTTGGCGCTGACTGAATGGGGCATTCCTGATCCTCGGCTGTGAACATGGACGTGCGGGTGCGGGCGGGGCCGCCGACGCGGCGGAGACCATCCTCAACCGCCGGGGCTGTTATCGTGCGAGCGGGTCAACTTGTCCAGTCGCTGGGCCACGTCGCGGTATCCGAAGTCGAGGCCGGCCAGCGTGGCCAGGTATTTCTGGGCGGCGTCGGTGTCGTCGAGGCCCGCCGCGAGCACCCCCGCCCGGTAGAGGGCCCGCTTCCGCAGCTCCATTTCGCGATCGGTGAGCGATTCGACCGCGGCCACGTAGTTGCGCATCGCGAGCTGATACTGCTTGATCTTCTGGAAGCATTCCCCCAGTTCCAGCGAAACGCTCCCCTTGCGGCGCGGGTCCTGCAGCACGTCCTGGAAGTGCCGGATCGCCTCGACGTGGTTGCCGGCGGCCTTGAGCCGCATCGCGAGCTCGTACCGCCAGGTGAGGTTCTCCGGATACCTGGCGCAGCGGGCGGTGTAGATCTCCACCTCGTGCTTCAGCTGCGCCGCCTTGAGTCGGTCGAGCGTCTCGCGATTGGCCGGCGTGTTCTCCCCCTGCAGCCGCTGCTCCGCGACGTGGACGCGGTGCCGGGCCCAGCGCAGCTGCCGATCCTCGAGATGCTCACGCACCTTGAGGTCGTTGCCGGAGGCGGAGAGCGCCTGCATGAGAACCGCCTCCGCCTCCTCCACCGTGGCATCCTTCTCGAGGAGATCGGCCAGTTCGAGGTAGGCGTCGATCTCGGCCGGCTTCTCCCTGATCGCCTGCTTGAGGGCGGCCGTGCGGTCGCCGACGGCGGCCGGCTGCTGTCCCGGCGCCAACCCCTTCGCGACGTTGGCCGCGGGCCGTCCGGCCATCCCGTGGCCGGCGACGATCGTCTTCTCCACTTGGAGGCGGGCGATCTCGCGCTGGGCCTCGTCCTCGAGCCCCTTGAGGCCGGCGACCCGCACCCAGCAGGCGATGGCCTGGTCGAACTCGCCGTGATTCGCCAGGAAGCGGGCGCACTGCCGGTTGACCTCCGCGTCGGCCGGCACTGCGTCGAGCGCACTCTTCAGGTAGACCCGCTGGGCATCGTGGAGTTGCAGCTGGCCGCAGGCGTCCGCCAGCGCCAGGAGCACCTGGTGGTCCGAGGGCGTCGCCCTGAGGATTTCCACACCCTGTCGGAGCAGGTCGCGCCACTGGGCCTTGTCGGCGAACTTCCTCAGGCTCCCGGCCCTGGACGTCGGCCAGAGCCCGCTGATGCCCCCGGCCTTCCGCGGGCCATGCTTCTTGCGGAGCACCGCAAGCAGGCTCTGCAGGTAGACGGCGCTGCCCGGATCGCCGATGACGCACTGGGCGAACATCTCGATCGCGTAGTCGAGGTTCGTGGCGGCGTTCTGGTTGCCGCGCTGGAAGCACTGCGACAGCCGAGACCGTTCGGCCGGCGAGAGCTGGGCCGTCGTGGGCGGAATCGGCGTGACGCCCGAGGTCGACGCGGCCTCGGCAGACTCGTGGGGCATGGTGGCTGACACCGGGGCTCGGGGGCGGGGGCGGAGAACGGGCCCGGGTATGATGCAGGGAGAAGACTCCCAGAGTGTAGTCCGCATGCCCCCGCCCTCAAACACCGAGCCATCGGCGCCGTCCTCCGAGCCCGGCACCGCCGCGGGCCGGGTCGTCTTCGTGGGCGCCGGGCCCGGCGACCCCGACCTCCTCACGGTGCGGGGCGTGCAGGTGCTGCGCGAGGCCGACGTCATCGTGCATGACGCGCTCGTTCCCGTCGCGGTGCTCGACAGTGCGGGCCGCGGGGCCGAGCTCGTGCCCGTGCCGCGTGCACCAGCCGGCGACGATGATCCGGGCGTCGCCGTGGGCCGACTGCTCGTCGATCTCGCCCGTCGCCACCGGCTCGTGGTGCGGCTGAAGGGGGGCGACCCCGCGGTGTTCGCCAGGCTCGCGGAGGAGCAGCAGCCGCTGCGGGAGGCCGGCATCGCCTGGCAGATCGTGCCCGGCGTCACGGCGGCGGTGGCGGCCGCGGCGGCGGCCGGCGTGCCGCTCACCAGCCGCGCGGCCGCGTCGAGCGTGACGTTCCTCACCGGCCACGAGGCGTGCGCCAAGGAGTCGCCGCTCGACTTCGAGGCACTGGCGCGGCTGCCCGGAACGCTCGTGGTCTACATGGGCGTGGAGCAGGTCGCCACGTGGTCGCGGCATCTCATCGCGGCCGGCAGGCGGGGCGACACGCCGGTGACCGTCGTCAGCCGGTGCTCATGGCCCGACCAGCGCATCCAGGCCACGACGCTCGCCGGCTGCGGCCGCGAGTTCGAGGGCTGCGCCTGGCCCGCACCCGCGATCGTGATCGTGGGCGACGTGGCCGGCCGGCAGCCGGCCCCCGGCGGCCGGGGCGACCTCGCCGGCCGCACGATCCTGCTCACGCGGCCGGCCGGGCAGGGGGCGGACGTGGCCGCCCTCGTCTCGGCCCACGGTGGAATCCCCGTGCAGGTGCCGGTGATCCGCATCGAGCCGCCCGAATCGTGGCGGCCGCTCGACGCGGCGCTCGACGCGGCCGATACCTTCGACTGGATCGTCTTCGCCAGCGTCAACGGCGTGCGCGGCTTCCGTGCGCGGATGGCCGCACTCGGCCGCGATCCACGCCACCTGGGCACCGCGCGGATCGCGGCGATCGGGCCTGCCACGGCGCGGGAGGTGGCGGCCCTCGGTCTGGAGTGCGATCTCGTGCCGGCCGAGCAGCGCTCCGAGGGCATCGTCGCCGCGCTCGGCCACGCGGCGCGACGCGGCCGGTTTCTGCTCGTACGGGCCGACCGGGGTCGCGACGTGATGCGACGCGGCCTGGAGGCGCTCGGCCACGAAGTTGTCGAGGTGGCAGCCTACTCGAGCCGCGGCGTGGCGGCGCTCGATCCCGCCACACTCGCAGACCTGGATGCCGCTCCCGTCGACTGGGTCACGATCACGAGTTCATTCGTCGCGGAGTCGGCCCTGCGGCTGTTCGGCGATCGGCTGCGACGGTGGAGGGTGGTGAGCGCGAGCCCCGTGATCACCGCCGCGCTCGAGGCGGCCGGGGTGCGGCCCGCCGCCGAGGCCCGCCAGCCGACGAGCGCCGGCCTCGTGGAGGCGATCACCGCCTGGGAAGCGGCGCACCGATGCCTTGCGCAGGCCGCAGAATCATCCACTCGGGCCCCGTCCCTCCCTCTCCCGCCCGCCGGAACGGTGCAGCCGCCCGCCGGGCGACGTCGATAGACAACGAGAGAGGGCTTGGCCGCCGGGGGAGAAGGCGATGCGGGACGAGCGGGTGCCGGCGACGGTCGTGCTGTGCTGCGGCGTGCCCGCCGGAATCGGGCCCGCGGCCTTCCGGTCCTGGATCGGAAACGCCGCCGGCGCCGGCGTGCCGGTCGCCTGGGTGACCGCGGCGGCCGACGCGGTCACTGTGCGGGACGTGCTTCACGGTGATCCCACGGCGGGCGAGCCCGCGCTCGCCGTCGATGCCGCACTCCTGGCCTCCCGCCCCGCGCTCCGCCGCGAGATCGCCGCCGCCCGCGTCGCCTGCGGCGGCATCTCCTGTGCCGTCGCCGCCGGAACACCGGCCCTCGACCACCGCCCGCTGCTCGTCGAGCAGGGAATCCGCGTCGTGGCCGTCGGCGGATTCGACCGCGTCGTCCGCAGCAGCCGGCGGCCCGCACCGGCGGCGTGGGCCTGCCGCAGCCTGGTGTGGGGGCTGTGGGAGGTGAGAACGGCCCCCGATCCGCTCCGCTCCGCCGCCGGCCGGCTGCTGCCCTGGGCCTTCGGTCCACGGCCGGCCGCCGGCAGCCTCTGCGTCGTGAACGTCGACACGGCGGCACTCGGGCCCCACGCGGCCAGGACCCGGCTCGAGCGCCTCGTCGGCTGGATCGCACGGCGGACGGGCCGGGTGCGGGCGGAGAAGCTGTCGCAGCTCCCCGACCTGCTGGCCGCGGCGGGTCGGCCCCGGACGGACTCGGTGCTCCGGGCGGCGGCCTGACGCGGGCGTCAGGCCCGGGCCCGCTCGAGCAGGGCCCAGCTCAGGTAGGCCGCGAGCAGGCTGCCCACGACGAACCCCACGTCGAGCGCGATGCTCACCCTGCGAAACGGGAAACCGGCCGCCAGATCGGCCAGGAAGAGGATGCCGATCAGGCCCGACAGGATCAGCCCCAGGAGTGGCATGGCCTTCGACACCGCCCGTCCTCTGCGTTTCCTGCCTCGCGGTCGCCCGGATCACCGTCGCATACCATAATCGACCGGACGTCACCCGCCAGCCGCACGAATTTTCACCCCGGGACCCGAGCCGCCGAACCCCGTCTTCCGCACCCCCGCGCCATGCCCCAGTCCGCCGCCCGCACCGCCGTCTATACAGGATCGTTCGATCCGATCACACTCGGCCACCTCGACGTCATCGGCAGGGCCGCCAGGATCTTCGAGACGCTGATCGTCGGCGTGGGCATCAATCCCGACAAGCAGGCGATGTTCTCGCTCGAGGAGCGGGTCGACCTCGTGCACGCGTCGGTGGCCCATCTGCCCAACGTGCGGGTGGAGCTGTTCAGCGGCCTGGCCGTCGCCTTCGTCAAGTCGCGGAACGCCCACGTGCTCCTCCGCGGCGTGCGGTCGCTCACCGACATCGAAGCGGAGTTCACGATGACGCTCGCGAACCGCAAGCTCGACGCCTCGGTCGAGACGGTGTTCCTCATGGCCGACGCGCAATACTCGCACATCTCGTCGTCGCTGCTCAAGCAGATCACGCCGCTGGCCGACGACGACGCCCTGCTGAAGTTCGTCCCATCGGCGGTCGTGAAGGCCCTGCGAGCGAAGCTCGCATGAGGTCGGCTCGAACTGTCAACGCACCGTCCTTGATCGCTTGGTTGGTGAGGACTACCCACATTCGGAGCCGGCGGTAGGCATGCTCGACTACGGTCGTGTTGAGAGTACAGAACTCGTGGGTTTTGATCAGGGATCGATGGTCCTCAACGACTCCCTTCGTCTGCGCGTGCCCACCGACCGTCTCCGCCGAAAGTTCTCAGCGCCTACGAGAAGAGGAGGCTTCGGGCTCCCCAGTGCCCCGGCCGCCGGCTTGAGCGACCAGCAAAGCCATCTTCACGCGAACACCCGGCATCCTGCCGTTGGTCGCTTGGCGGGCCTCCGCCCGCTGGTGCTGAACCGGGCCTCCAGCCCTGACGTTCGCGTGGGGGAGCCGAGCTTCGCTCGGCGACCGTAAGCCGCCGCCGACGCCGGGACGGCGGCGACGGCGCGACAGCCGCCCGGCGCAGCGCAAGTCGCTAGGAGTGAGCGCAGCCCGGGCACCGATCTGCCGCAGGCAGATTGGTCGTGCGCAGCGAACGTCCGGCGACGGGGTCTGGGGAGCCCGAAGCCGGGTTGGGCGCGACGAGGTTGGATAGCCGCTTCCCGCCCCGCGCTGCTGCAGGCTAGGCTCTGTCTGAAAAGTCGGACGGATTGGCTGCGAAGCCAAGCCGTATCAAGGAGATACGGCGGGCGAGGCCAACGAAGAGCCGTTCAAAAAGACCAAGCAGACGGCCGAGCAGAGTTTTCAGACAGAGCCTAGTTCACGCTCGAGCCGGCCGTGCCGCCGCCCTCGAAATGATGGCGCAGGTAGCGGGCCCGCTCGATGTTGCGGTCGTTCGTGTCGAGCTCGACGCCCCGGAGCTTCTGCAGGTGGGCCGGCTGGGTGCGGACGAGCAGGGTGTTGATGTCGGCGATCTTGACGTCGCCGATGAGGCCGAGCAGCACCCCCATGCGCACCCGCGAGAGCAGCTGCATCGTCTCCTCGGCGCTGATCGTCTGGGCTGTGCGCAGGATGCCGTAGGCGCGGCTCACCTGGTCGTGCACGTTCTGCTGCGTCTCCCGCACGAGGAACTCGCGGGCCCGCCGCTCGTAGTCGATGAGCACCGGCACGACGTCGCCCACCTGCTCGAGGAGCTCCTCCTCCGTGCGGCCGAGCGTGGTCTGGTTCGAGATCTGGTAGAAGTCGCCCATCGCCTGCGAGCCCTCGCCGTAGAGGCCCCGCACCGCGAGCGAGATCTTGTGGAGGCTGCGGAAGACCTTGTCGATCTGTCGCGTGATCACGAGCGCCGGCAGATGCAGCATCACGCTCACCCGGATTCCGGTGCCGACGTTCGTGGGGCAGGCAGTGAGATAGCCGAACCGCGGGTGGAAGGCGTAGGGCACGAGCGTGCCGATCTGGTCGTCCACGGCCCGGATCTGCTCCCAGGCGGCCTTGAGGTCGAGCCCGCTGTGCATGCACTGAATGCGGAGGTGGTCTTCCTCGTTGATCATCAGGCTCACCTGCTCCATCCGGTCGATCGCCACGCCACGCGCCCCCTGGGCCTCGGCGTGCTCGCGGCTGATGAGCTGCCGCTCGACGAGAAACTGGCGGTCGATCTCCTCCAGCCGGCCGACGTCGATGTATTCCAGGCCCTTGCCAAGGGGCGTCGCGGCGATCCGCTCGCGCAGCAGCCGCTCGACGTCCGCCCGGTCCTGCTCGGAGGCGCGGCTCACGAACGGGAAGTGGGCGACGTTCCGGGCGAGCCGCACGCGGCTGCTCATGACGATGTCGGACTCCGGACCGGTGCCCCGCAGCCACTCGCCGATCGACTGGGTGAGCGATTCGAGTCTCATGGGCCGCCCTGCGCCGCGGTGCCGGCGCCCCCCAGCCAACGCTCCTCGATCGCCCGGATGGCGTCGCGCTGCTCGCGGGCCTGCTCGTAGTCCTCCCGGCCGATCGCCTCCTTCATCCCGCGGCGGAGCCCGATCACCGCCGTGAGTTCCTCGGTGCCCTCGGGAAGGCCCCCGGGGCCGCGGTCCGGCCGCCGGCCCGTGTGTTCGGTGGCACCATGGATGTTCGCGATCAGCGGCTCGAGCTCCTTCTCGAACTGGGCGTAATCGTGGGGGCAGCCGAGCCGGCCCTGGTTGCGGAATTCGAAGAACGTGATTCCACACATCTCGCACGACCGCTGGTCGAGCAACGCCAACTCGTCGGCCGTCTGCCCGACACCGAGCGGGCCCGTGAGCCCGCCCCCCTTCGGCTTGCCCTCCGCCTCCTCGTCGGCGGCGGCGGCGGCCACTTCGGACTGGTTGAGATAGCTGCGGGCATGGTCCTCGCACAGGTGCAGTTCCCGCACGGAGCCGCTCTCCAGTTCCGTGATGTGGAACACGGCCTGCTTGTCGCAATGCTGGCACTTCATGGCTTACCCGTGACGGGAACCCTGGAACACCGCGGACGCGCCCGGACGGCAGGGCCCGGCCCCGACTCCTTCATGATAGCAGCCCGCGGGTGCGACGAAGCGGCCTCCCGCGTCGGCCCGGCGGCGGCGGACGGCCGCGACGGTCATTGTTGAGCCGCCGGGCGCCGGCTACGCTCATGCGGACCGGCGGCGTCCGACCCCGGCACGCCCGCGGGAGATCGCCCGCCGATGCCCCACCTTCCCGACGCCGAGCGGTTCGCGCGGCTGGCCCGCGACGGGCGGCTGGTGCCGGTCTACCGCCGGCTGTTCGCCGACGGACTCACGCCGCTCTCCGCGTTCGCCCGCCTCGATGCCGGCGACTGCGGCTGCCTGTTCGAGAGCGTGATAGGGGGGGAGAAGGTCGGTCGCTACAGCTTTCTCGGTGCCGAGGCGTTCATGCGGCTCGAGGCACGCGGCACGACCGTGAGCGTGCACCGCGACGGCGGCTTCGAGACGTTGACCTGCGCCGACCCCCTCGATGAGCTGCGCCGCCGGATGGAGGAGTTTCGCCCCGTCAGGCTTCCCGAGCTGCCCCCGTTTACCAGCGGCGTGGTGGGCTACGCGGCCTACGACTCGATCCGCTACGTGGAGCACCTTCCCGACGCGCCCCCCGACGACCTCTGCCTGCCCGACCTCTGCTTCGCCTTCTACGACCGGCTGCTCGTCTTCGACAACGTGACGAAGTCGCTCGACGTGGTCGTCCTCGCCCGGATCGACGACCCCTCGCCGACCGGGGTCGAGCGGGCGCGCGCCGAGGCCTGCCGCCGCATCGACGCCACGATCGCCCGGCTCTCGCGGCCGCACGACTGGCCCCCCCCGGCCGACATCGCGCCCCGGGGGGAGCCGCGCTGCCTGAGCGACGGCACTGCGACCTCGACCTTCCCGCCCGAGGCGTTCCTCGCGGCCGTGGAACGGGCCATCGACTACATCCGCGCAGGCGACGTGTTCCAGGTGGTGCTCAGCCGGCGGCTCGACATCCCCTTCACGGGGCCCCCGCTCGAGCTCTACCGCACGCTGCGGGTCGTGAACCCGAGCCCGTTCATGTTCTTCCTGCGCACGCCGGCGGTGACGCTCGTGGGCAGTTCCCCGGAGATCATGGTACGGGTGGTGGACGGGGAGGTGACGGTGCGGCCGCTGGCCGGCACGCGGCCGCGGGGCGCGACGCCCGAGGAGGACCGCCGGCTCGCCGCCGCGCTCCTCGCCGACCCGAAGGAGCGGGCGGAGCACGTGATGCTCATCGACCTCGGCCGAAACGACGTGGGCCGCGTGTCGCAGATCGGCTCCGTGACCCTCGGCGACGTGATGTCGATCGAGCGGTACAGCCACGTGATGCACCTCACGAGCAACGTCACCGGGCGGCTCGCCTCCGGACGGACGGCGTTCGACGCCCTGCGGGCCTGCCTGCCCGCCGGCACCGTATCGGGGGCCCCGAAGATCCGGGCGATGGAGATCATCGACGAGCTGGAACCGGTGCGGCGCGGCCCGTACGCGGGCGCCGTGGGCTACGTC
>RGVT01000067.1 GCA_010027105.1 Planctomycetia bacterium | reverse complement strand
AGAGTGGGCGTGGCGACGTCGTGTGCGCCCACCTTGCCTTCGCCCTGCACCGTGATCCAGCCACTGGCCCCGGCGTCCTTGATCGTGATCCTCGCCCCCGGCTCGAGCGTCAGTTCCTTGGCACTGAAGAGCTGCTTGCCATCGACGTGTCCGTAGACGATCCAGCGGTCGGTCGCCCCCGGCGCGCTCCGCTTTTCGTCGACGATCGGGCGGAGGAAGTTGCTCTCCTTGAAGTGGGTGTCGACGTTCTTTTCCCAATCGAGCTGGCCGATGATGAAGTCGAGATCCTGGTGTTTCTCCTTGGGCATGTCCTTGACGAGCAGGCTCCAGGGCACGGCCCGGCCTTCGACGAGCGACTGGAACATCGCGAACACGTCGCTACCCCACTGTGGCTCATAGGTGAGCAGCGAGCCCGGTGCATGCAGCACGCCCGGCGGGATCAGCCAGCCGGTGCCGCGCTCCAGGCGATACGCCTTGGCGAGGTCGATGATGCCGTTGTCGCCCCGGTTCCAGTTCTCGAGGCAGCGGCGGACGTCGGCCTTCGTCGTGCCGGGCTCGAGGCCCATGAACGTGTAGGGGAAGTTGTTGTCGCAATTGTTGTACTGCGGCGGGAAGTAGTAGCTCTCGGGCTTGCCCTCCTGGCCGACGAGCTTCGCGTCGGCGAACGACTGGTGCATGTGATGCGGGATCGGCCCCATGTTGTCGAAGAACTTGGAATACACTGGCCACTTCTTGTAGCGGTCCCAGATCGCCTTCCCGACGAGCTTCGCGCCCCCTTCGGCGACTGCGTCCCGCAGCAGAAACCGCTCGCCGTCGAACACGCACCACGAGAGCCCTTCGTCGGGTACGCGACCTTCATTGGCCGCCTCGGTCGTGCTCGCGAACCAGCGCTCGTCGATGCCGCCCCGGTCGAGGCCGTAGGCGTAGTAGTCGTCCGGGTGGAGCCGCACCCGCTTGCCCGGATGCAGGAAGCTGCGCGGCACCCAGGTGGGAGAGAGCCGCAGGATGCCCTTGCCGGCGTCGAGCGCCTTGTCGAGGGCGCCCCCCACGTTCTTCGACTCGGGCAGCCGGGCGGACTTCTTGGGAGCGGTGGCCGTGGCCATGAATGAAAACCCCTGTAAACGCGTGGTCGTGAAGAAGGTGTTTTACGAATCGCTGCACAGTGCCGCAAGCAGCGCGAACGATCCTCCGGACCGTTCTCAATGCGGCGGATTCCACCCCGCGTACTGCTCGTTTTCAGTCGGACACACAGATCGCCGCCGCCAGCCGCGTGACCGACAGCGGCGCCGAGCCTTCAGCCTTGTTGTTGATCGTGATGAACACGTCCCGGTCGGCGGCGGCTGCAACGTCCGCCAGGCGGGCGAGCGCCGCGCGGCTCGGGGCATCCTCTTCAACGATCCGGTTGAAGGGAAAATAATCCGCCTTCGCCTCTTCGTAGCGGCGGCCGGCGTGAAGGTTCCAACGCACCACGACCGGTTGCCTTCCTCGCGCATCCTCGAGACCGAACTCCCGGGCCTGCTCGGCGGCCGACGGCATCCGCGCATGGACGGCCAGACAGGGCGCGGCCCCGGCGTCGGCGAGCGCAGCGGCGAAGTCGGGCCGCACGAGTTCCGGGTCGCGTACCTCCACGGCGTAGAGCGGCCCGCGCGGCAGCACGGCCACGAAGGCGGCGATGCGGGCTGCAAGCCGCGGCGGGTCGGCGAGCAGGCGCCGGCCAAGCGGCGGAAACTGAAACACGAGCGGGCCGGCCTTCGCGCCGAGGCCCTCGACCGCAGGCCGGACGAACGCCACGGCTGCGGCGCCGGCGTCGAGGAACGACGGGTTGTCACGGGCCGCTTCGCCAGTGCCCGGCTTCCGCACCACCGGATCGGTGATGGCCGCCGGGGCCTTCACGACGAACCGAAACCCCTCGGGCACCTGCGCCGCGTAGGCTGCGAACTCCGCAGCCGCGAGCGGCGCGTAAAACGTACGATCGAGGCTCACGGTGCGGAGCAGGGGATGCCGCGCATAGGCCGCGAGGCCGTGCCGGGCGAGCACCTGCTCGGTGGCCGGCTTGCCGTTGCGGGCGGCATACACGAGCCCCGTCCAGCCGGGAAACGACCAGCTCGACGTGCCGAGGCGGATGCACCGGGGCAGCGCCGCGCCGAGCCGCGCGACTGCCGCGTCGACGGCTGCCGGATCGACGCCCTCGTCATCGGCGAAGAGCGGCAGTTGGGAGGTGCTCATCGCTCGGCAAGTCTACGGCCGGGACGGCGAGGCACGACCGCTCGGGCCGAAAGGGCCATCGCCACCAGTCGCTAGCAGTCGGGGTTTATGAGCAGGGCTTCGAGGCGGCCGACGACTTCGCCGAGGACGTCTTCGGAAACCGTGTCGATTCGTCGCACCCGCCGCGTCTTCCAGTCTACGGAGCGGACGTGATCGGCGAGAATGACACTCGTGGAGCCGTCGGCCGTGCAGACGGAAACCTCAAACGGATACCCTTTCGCCTGGCGGGTGGCCGGGCAGACCACACACAGACTCGTCTTCCGGTTGTATGCCTTCGGGCTGATCACCAGCGCCGGGCGATGCCCCGACTGCTCGCGGCCCTGCCGTGGATTGAGGTCGATCCAGACAAAGTCGCCACGATCCGGCACGTAGCCGGCCATCAGTCGACGACCTCCGCACCGACGTCGGGTCCGAAGTCGCTCTCCGGATGCAGCCTGGCCGGGGTGCATGCCCGCAACAACTGCGACAGCCGGTGTCGCGGCCGCGCTTTCGGCCGCATCACGATGGCACCGGCCTTGCACTCGAGATCGACCTGCGTGCCCTCCCGCATCGCCAGGCTTTCCGCGAGCCGCGCCGGTATCCGCACTGCCAGACTATTGCCCCATCGTTGCACTGCCGCCATCGGGTCGCCTCCCTTCTGTTCCTCACACACAACGGCCCCGTGTCTCTACTTTGTATATCCTTTCCTGCGGCTTCCGTCAATTGGAAACGGCCGAGAGCAGCGCTCGTCACGAGTCCCGTCATGGGGAATCACCCTCGGGGCGCGGCGGTGTGTCGTGGCGGGGGAATCCTCCGCGAGAAACGGTGGCCGCCGCGGGCAGGTCGAACCGATCGAGGTTCATGACCTTCGTCCAGGCGGCGACGAAGTCGGCCACGAATTTTTCTTCGGCGTCGTCGCTCGCGTAGACCTCGGCGATCGCCCGGAGTTGCGAGTTCGATCCGAACACGAGATCGGCCCGGCTGGCCGTCCACTTCACGGCATCGCTCTTCGTGTCGCGGCCCTCGAAGAACTGATCGCATGCGGGCGACCGCCGCCACGTCGTGCCCATGTCGAGGAGGTTCGTGAAAAAGTCGGTGGTGAGCCTGCCCGGCGTCGATGTGAGCACGCCGAGCGAGGCCGTCGGCCCCGAGCCGGTGGTAGCGCCGAGCACCCGCAGGCCGCCGACGAGCACGGTCATCTCGGGCGCCGAGAGCGTGAGCAGCTGCGCCCGATCGACGAGCAGTTCCTCGGCGGGCCGGTCGATCTCCCGCGGCAGATGGTTGCGGAAGCCGTCGGCCTGCGGCTCGAGCACGGCGAACGACTCGGCATCGGTCGATTCCGGCGTGGCGTCGGTCCGACCCGGCGCGAACGGCACCGTGATCGTGTGGCCGGCGTCCCGCGCGGCCTTCTCGATCGCCGCCGAGCCGCCGAGCACGATCAGGTCGGCGAGCGACACGCGCGTGCCGTCGGCCTGGGCGGCATTGAAGTCGCGCTGCACGCCGGCGAGGGCGTCGAGCACGCGAGCCAACTTCGCCGGCTCGTTGACCGCCCAGTCTTTCTGGGGCGCGAGGCGGATCCGCGCCCCGTTGGCGCCGCCCCGCTTGTCGCTGCCGCGAAACGTCGAGGCCGAGGCCCAGGCCGTCTTCACGAGGTCGGAGACCGGCAGCCCCGAGGCGAGGATTTTTGATTTCAAGGCCGCGACGTCGGCCGCCTCGACGAGCGGGTGATCGACCGCGGGCACCGGATCCTGCCAGCGCTGCGCGGGCGGCACTTCGGGGCCCACCAGCCGCGTCACCGGCCCCATGTCGCGGTGCGTGAGCTTGTACCACGCCTTGGCGAAGGCCTGCCGGAACTCCTCGGGATGCTCGTGAAACCGCTTCGCGATCGCCGCGTAGGCCTGATCCATCCGCAGCGCGAGATCGGTGGTGAACATCATCGGCGCATGCGACTTCGAGTCGTCGTGGGCGTCGGGCACGGTGCCCTTGGCCGACGCTTCCTTCGGCGTCCACTGCCAGGCGCCGGCCGGGCTCTTCGTGAGCTCCCACTCGTAGCCGAGGAGGTTGTCGAAGTAATCGTTCGACCAGCTCGTGGGCGTGGAACTCCAGGCGCCCTCGAGGCCGCTCGTGATCGTGTCGGCGCCCTTGCCCGTGCGGAAGCGGTTCTTCCAGCCCAGGCCCTGCTCCTCGATCGGCGCGGCCTCCGGCGCGGGGCCGACGTTGTCGGCGGGGCCCGCGCCGTGCGACTTGCCGAACGTGTGTCCGCCGGCGATGAGGGCCACGGTCTCCTCGTCGTTCATCGCCATCCGCGCGAAGGTCTCGCGGATGTCATGGGCCGCGGCGAGCGGATCCGGCTTGCCGTTCGGCCCTTCGGGGTTCACGTAGATCAGGCCCATCTGCACGGCTGCGAGCGGATGGTCGAGCGTGCGGTCGCCCGTGTATCGCTTGTCGCCGAGCCACTCCGTCTCCGGCCCCCAGTCGATGTCGTTCTGCGGCTCCCACACGTCGGCCCGGCCGCCGCCGAAGCCGAACGTGTCGCAGCCCATCGATTCGAGGGCCACGTTGCCGGCGAGGATCATCAGGTCGGCCCACGAGATGCGCCGGCCATACTTCTGCTTGATCGGCCACAGGAGCCGCCGCGCCTTGTCGAGGTTGGCGTTGTCGGGCCAGCTGTCGAGCGGCGCGAACCGCTGCGTGCCGTAGCCGGCGCCGCCCCGGCCGTCGGCCACGCGGTAGGTGCCCGCGCTGTGCCAGGCCATGCGGATGAAGAACGGGCCGTAGTGGCCGTAGTCGGCGGGCCACCAGTCCTGCGACGTCGTCATCAGCGTGCGGAGGTCCGCTTTGACGGCCGCGAGATCGAGCCGCTTGAACTCGGCGGCGTAGTCGAAGCCCGCGCCGAGCGGATTGCCGGCGGGGGCGTTTTGGTGAAGGATCGCGAGGTTGACCTGGTCGGGCCACCAGTCGCCGTTGGTCATGCCGCCGGCCGACGTCGTGCGGGTCGCGGCCGCGGCATGGCCGATCACGGGGCACGTGGCGGGGTCGGCACCACGGCAGCGATCCGCCGCGAGCATGGCACCGGCGAAGACGGCTGCGACGACACGCGACACGATCCGCGACCGCATGGCGGTGCTCCTCTGACGGGAAGGCCCGGCGGCCGTACGCCGCCCGTCGCGTCGGCGACACGCGACGCATCATCTTGGCACCGTGCGGCCACGGGATCAATCTCGGCGATCGTCACCGGAGGCCGCGGTCCTGCCGGCCGGAGTTCGTGCCTCGAATCGCCGACTGTGCGCACGACACGCCCGCCTGGTTGAGCAGATCGGCCACGAGTCGCAGCGGCCGCTCTTTCGTGTCACTCGGATCGATGCCCATTGGCACAGGCGGCAGTACTCGGAAGAGTGTTTGGGTTGCAGCCCGTAGGTCAGTGCGAAATCGCATCACAAAGCGATGCAGCGGTCTCGCGATACAATCGGTCCCGATGGAAAGTCCAAGGTCGTGAGCCACTGATCGCAGCCGTTCTGCGAAAAATGCGGCGTGCCGTGAGACGCCGCAGGTTTCGCTGGCTGGTCAGAGTGCTATCAAGGTAGATTTAAATGAATCCTGTGGTCATCAGAATGCATAACGGAGCGTCCCATGCATACGATCAAATACGTCCATTGGCAGGAAGGGGAGTCCTGGCTCGGCTACCTCGAGGAGTACCCCGACTACTGGACTCAGGGCGAGACGCTGGCCGATTTAGTCGAGCACCTCAAGGATCTCTACCTGGATCTCTCCGGCGGCCATATTCCAGGCGCTCGCAAGGTCGGCGAATTAGTGGTGCCATGAAGCGCGTTGATCTGATCAAGTCGATTGAAGCCAGCGGCTGCGTTCTGGTGCGACATGGAGGCAAGCACGACTGGTATCGCAACCCCTCTACCGGCGTGTCCCAACCTGTGCCTCGGCATCGCGAGATCAAGGAGCCGCTCGCCCGTCGCATCATTCGGCTGCTAACGGAAAGCCCGAAAGACCATTCCGTTGATGACGTCGCCTGAGAGAGCGCAGAACCGCGCGATGCAATGGACTCGTGGACGGCACCCTGGGTGATGGCTCGTCTTTGGGCCGCGAGCCGCTGATCGCGGTCGTTCTGGCTGGGGAAGCGAAGCGTTGATTCGGTACACTTGGGAGGGGATATCAGGAGCAGCCCATGTCCGTCGCCGAGAAGGTGCGGATACCCGAGAGCGTGTGGCAGAGCCCGTGCGCTCATCCTGGCGATGTGACGTCCCCCGCGTGGATCGGCCCCGGCCGGAAGCGAACGTCCACGCAGCCGGGGGCCGGCGACCTCTTTCAGGCCTCGCCCGACGACCTGCCGACGATCGAGTCCACTCGCTGTGAGGTCGTCGCGAAGAGCCGATCCATGCCCGGATGCGGAGAGAGTCCGCGCCGAGCGTGAATAACCACCGATTCCGAGGGGCACCGGGCCCTGGGGCTGCCTGCCAAACCGGCTGGAAAGGCACCACCTCGGCCTCCCAGCTACTCATCGACCAAAAACAGTCGCGGAAGGGGAAAAAGGGGGAAAAAGGTGACAGCCACCAAATCTGGGCGATTCATATCAGAGGGGTGCCGGGTCCTGGGGTGCCCGCACAACCGGCCTGGAGGGCATCAGCTGGAGCTCACGAGCAACTCATCGATTCGGAAAATGGTCGCGCAAACGCCGTTGAACCTCCTATCCCCGGCGGCGTAGGTCAACCGAACACCTGTTCGATCGACAGGGGCGGAATCGCCAAGCCTTGGGGCTGAAGCGTGGCGTCGGCTAGCGCAACGGTCAGGCGCTCGCCATAGCCGGTCGGTCCGGGGCGGCGAAGAATCTCCACGGTTCGGCTCTCCGGGATCACGATCCAATATTCCGGGACTCCCGCGGCGGCGTAGACTTCGGCCTTCGCTCGATCGATGCCGACGGTCGCGATTGCGACCTCCACCACGAGGGCCGCGGTCGCGGGGTGGGCCGTCCGGTAATCCTCGGGGCAGCCGGCCACCACGGCGATGTCAGGCTCCGGTTCTGAGTCTGCGAGTGTCAGCGGCTCCTCCTTGCGGACAAACCACTCCTTCGGCAGGGCCGGCTCGATCCAGCGAGCGAGTCGCTGCACGAGAAATGTGTGCAGGGGTGATTTCGTCATTTGCTCGATGATCACCCCCTGAAGAAGTTCGGTCCGCTCCGGCACGATGCCCTCGGCGGACAGACGGTGATACTGCTCGACCGTCAGCGGCAACGCTGCTTCGCGGATTTCAGGCTCGTCGAGAATGCCGACACCCGAGTGCATACCGAAGGATAGCCGGGCCAATGGCACTTCTGCAACGAGTATCGAGCTGATGAGCGGCCCGTGAGCCGCGAGTTTCTCTCTCCCGGCCCGCAGCAAGGCTTTCCCTTCCCGCCTGGCTGTCGAGGGATTTCGCCCACGACGAAGAACGGCTCCTGATCGCGGCCATCCGTCGGGTGCTCGATCTGGAGCTGTCCGACGTCGAGATCAAAGACGTCCTCTACGACTCGGAAGATATCGAATGCGACGCGGTGGAGACGCTCCGCATGCTCCTCGCCGCCGACCGGGGTCGCGGAAGTGCCATTGGCCGTCCTATCCCTCGCTGGGACCCGTCAGGCAGATGGGTTCGATGGATGGCCGAAGCCGCCGGGTCGAGCGAGGGCGGCGCGGTCGGGACGCAGCCGCAGCGTGTACGCCCAAAACGCGACGGACGCGAGCAGGAATCCCCAGGGCAGAAGCCCCACGACGGATCGAAAACAGGCGTCGGCGCCCACGATGTTGGAGATGGCCGCCGTCGCGGCGGCGAATCCGAGGCAGCCGAGGCCGTAGCCGACGTTGACCGCGAGGCCGCGGAAACTGAGCACGGTCGCCCGCCGCCCGGAGTCGACGAGCTGGTTCAAGTAATGACTCTGGAGAAACACCACCATCCGCAGCACGGTGGAGAGCAGGATCATGAACGCGACGCCACCCAGCGGGACGAAGGCGGCGATGCCGACGAGGCCGATGAGCGTGACGGCGGCCAGCACAAGGCCGTTGGCCCGCGCGCTCGCTCCGAGCGCCAGCCGTCGAAGAGGCCCGGCCACCGTCAGCCCGAGGAGCGCCGATGCCGCGCTCACGAGGCCGAAAGCCGGCGTGGGGATGCCGATCTCGGTGTAGATCTCGCTCGATACGACGAGCACCTGCCGGATCGGGAGGTCGATGAGCACCCCGGCCACGATCACGAGCAGCACGAGCGGCTGCGTGAGGATCCAGCGGCCGGTGGCCGCGGTCTGGCGAAATGCCGCCGCCAGCTTGGGCGCCTTCGCGTGAGCATCGTTCGACGCAACGCGGGGCGGCTCGCGCATGGCGATCGCGGTGGCAAAGGCCCCGAGGGCCGCGGCGAGCGTGAGCCAGATCGGCAGCCGAAACGTGTCGGCGCGGGTCAAGCCGCCGGCGAGGCCGACTCTCCGCGCCAACCCGTCGAGCAGACCGGGATCGTAGACGAGGCTGCCCGTGACCATGCCGAAGATCGTCACGATCCCGCCGTAGCGCAAGAGCCGCTCGAGCACGCGGGGCCATTCCCCCGTGCGGCCGCAGGCGGCGAGCGACTCGAACGCGAGAGCCTCGTCGGCGCCGGATATAAAAGCCTCGGCCGCACCGCTCACGATCCGGTTGGCCGCGAGCACCGGAAGCACCCACGCCGACGGTACCGGCACGAGCACGAGCAGGAGCATCTCGACCACCATCAGGGCCGCCCCGGCGACCACGAGCCGCCGGCGGCCGACGAGGTCGGCGAGCGCCCCCGACGGCACCTCGAGCAGGACGATCGCCGCCGCCCAGATGGCGTTGAGCAGCGCGAACTCCTCGACGGTGATCCCGAAGTCGAGGAACATCACCATGAACACGGGGTAATAGAACCGCGCATTGAACAGGATGCGAAAGGCCACGAACAGGCCCACATTCCGGTCGGCTGCCGTGAAGGAGGGCTCGGAAGGCTGCGCTGCAGGCATGGAAAAACAGGCGGGCTCGGCAGCGGTTCGTCACCGCTGAAGGTTGTAACGTAAAGAAATGCCGTCGTTTGAGCGTTGCGGGCCCAGGTGTGCCGGCGGCATTATGGATTGCTTCTCCAACAGCCCGACTCGTCATGACATCGCCTCCCCTCGACCGACTCGCTGCCAGCCTCGAAGGGGAACTCGTCGCCGATGACCTCACCCGCACGATCTACTCCACCGACGCCTCGGAATACCAGGAGCGGCCGCTGGCCGTGGCCTGCCCGAGGTCGGAGGCCGACGTCGGCCGCGTCGTGCGGTTCGCCGCGGAACACCGCATCGGCTTGATTCCCCGCGGGGCCGGCACGTCGCTCGCGGGGCAGGTGGTCGGCGGTGGGATCGTCGTCGATCTCGGGCGGCACCTGAACAGGATCGTGGCCCTCGACGTGGACCGACGGCGGGTGCGGGTGCAGCCGGGGGTCGTGCGCAACGAGCTCAACACGTTCCTGGCACCCCACGGCCTGTTTTTTGGCCCGGAAACCTCGACCGCCTCGTGGGCCATGATCGGCGGGATGGTGGGCAACAACTCCTGTGGGTCAAACTCGATCGCCTACGGTTCGACGCGCGACCATCTCTTGTCGGCCCGCGGGTTTCTCGCCGATGGCAGCGAGGTGACGTTCGGCCCACTCTCGGCCGAGGCGTTCGCGGCGAAACGTGCCGGCCCCGACACGCTCGAGACGCGCATCTATCGATCGCTCCATGAGCTGCTCGGCGACGATGCCAACCGCCGGCTCATCCGCGACTCCTTTCCGAAGCCCCAGGTCACCCGCCGCAATACCGGCTACGCCCTCGACACCCTGCTCGACGCGGCGTGCTTCGATTCCGCCAGCACGCGCGACTTCAACCTCTGCCGGCTCCTCGCCGGCTCCGAGGGCACGCTCTTCATCGGGGTCGAGTTCGAACT
>RGVT01000066.1 GCA_010027105.1 Planctomycetia bacterium | reverse complement strand
TGCGGCATCCCGTTGGCCGTGGGCGGCCCTTCGTAGAACACGAACCGCCGCGCCCCCCGCCGCCGCTCGAGCGATTTTCGATACGTGCCCCGCTCGCGCCACAGCCCGGCGATCGCCTTCTCGAGGGCGGGAAAGTCGGGCGTGCCGCGGACGGGTTCGAACATCAAAACACTGCCGGCGCGACTGGGGCCGCACCCCTCGGGGCGGAAAGCCGCAAGCCTACCGCGGGCCGCCCGTGGGCCACAGGGGCACCCTGGTGGGGCGAGCGTCGCCGCCATGCGCCGCTCGGGCGCTGTCAGGCGGCGGGAGCCTGCTCGGGCGCCTTGGCGCCGCCGAGAATCTCGTCGACCTTCCCCCGGGCTGCCCGCGAGCCGTCGATCATGCCGTGCACGAGCGGGTTGTTCTGCGGGATCGAGAGGGCCACCAGCGCCATCGGAAACACCACGCCGTACGACACGGCGTAGCACGTGGAGTAGAGAAGACGGTTGGTGAACAGTCCGACCGAGGGCAGCGCCCTGCCGGCGGCGTCGCGGGCCGCGGCGGCGCCCTGCGTGACGCTCTCCGCGGCGGCCTGCATCGCGTCGGCGACGGCGGCGAGGGGATCGGGCGACTGGACTGCATCGGTGGCGTTCGTGTCCTGCGACATTGGTGCGGCTTCCTGTGCGGGAGAGTGGGGTGGAGGTGGTATCGGCGTGTCCATGGAAGATAATCGGGCCAGGAGACGATTGCCAGCGTCGGCAGGCCCGCCCTGCGGACCTGACAAAACCCTCATGTTTCGGCCAGCAGCAGCCGTTCCTCCGTCTGGTCCTCGAGCCCCGCGTTGAGCCCGGTGAGGAACTCCCGGGCGTCCCGGACGGCATGGTCGGCGCCGTGCCGGAAGCCGGCCGAGGCCGGATTTCGCCCGCTTCCCACGGCGTGCTGGACGAACCGGGCCGGAAAACTCGCGACGAACCCGACGACCGCGCCCACCGAGTAGAGCGTCTGCCCGATCGCCTGGGAGAACTCCTGCAGGCTGCTCTCCCGCCCGGCGACCGGGCACGGCGGGATCGACGTCGCGAGGCCGCGATCCCGGAGCCAGCGCTCCTGGAAGATCCGCCTGGCCACCTCGTCGACCCCGTGCATGAACTGGCTGTCGAACAGGAACGACACCGCCGTGCCGACGACCGGGATCAGGTCGAAGACCTCGTCGGCGATCAGGTTGCGGCCCGCGGAGAGCACGAGCGCGCGATCGTCGAGCAGCGCGTCGGCGTGGGCGTCGACAGCGGCGTGCAGCGTCTCGACCACCCGCTGCCGCATCCCGACGTCGCGCAGCGTGGCGATCTCGAGGATGTCGATCACGAGCGCGTGGTCCCGCGGCTCGTCGAGGCGGTAGCCGTAGCAGTGGCCGATGCGCGTGATCGACCGCAGCGCCGCCACGAGCTGCTGCGGCACGTGGAACAGGGGGCCGCCGAACGAGGAAACCGCCGCCTCCACGGTGGCGAAACGCTCCGCCCGCGCGCTGTACAACCGGGCGAGGGCGTCGCACTCCTCGAGCGGCAGCGCGGCGATGTCGTCGAGCGAGGCGACGCCCGCCTCGTCGGCCACCTCGCGGAGCACGTCGGCGCGGACGGCGATCGCCTCCATCGAGTTCACGAGCCGGGTCACCGCCGCCCGGGGGATGAAGTGACCCACGGCCCAGGTCACGGGGGAGGTCAGCGTGTCGATCGTCTCGGAGAGCACGCTCGGCCGGCGGCTCTTCCAGGCGGCGATGGCGCGGACCTGTGACCGTTCGTACGGCGAAAGCGGCCTGGCTTCTGTCATGGCGTCGGATACCTCCTTTCCATGTCGTCGAGGTACCGGATCATCTGTCGGGAACCCTCGTAATGCAACTTCGGGCATTTCCGGCGGATCCAGCCGTCGACACTGCGGAATCCCCGGGGCCAGAGCATCAGCCCGCCGGCGAGCAGGGCAGGGGTGCCCACCATCCCCGGGAGGACGATCCCGAGCGCCCCGATCGTGACGAGCAGCACGCCGATCTCCCGCGGCATCCGCTCGAGTCGCCGGTCGAGTTCGTCGCGGTCGGCTCCGCCCGGCGCGGTCTGTACCGGCGTCAGCTGGCCCGCCACGGCGGCCTCCCCTGGGAGATGGACCGGTGGCGCAGCCAGTGTCGGCGGCGGTCGTGGTGCAGCGTCGCTGCGGCGCGGCGGTAGGTGCCGAGCGTGCCGAGGTTCGTGACCACCGCGGCCACGAGGCTCGTGAACCCGAGCAGGAACGCTCCGGCCACGCAGGCCACGTTGGGGAGGATGGTGAGGCGCCGCGAGAGCAGGAGCCGCGCCCGGCGTTCGCCGGCGGCGCGGCACAGGTCGGCGAGGCACCCCACGTCGCCCGAGAGCGCCACGATGCCCGCTGCCGGGGGCTCGTCGCCGAGGCCCACCGTGACCGTGGCCACGTCCTCGGCGGCCGCCACCGCGGCCGCGGGCCCCACGCACGCCACGCGGCGGCCGGCCTGCGTGAGCGTGCGCACCTGGCCCGCCAGGCCGATCCCGGCGACGTCGACCACGCCGTCGCAGTGGAGCTCGTGGG
This sequence comes from Planctomycetia bacterium, assembly GCA_010027105.1. Classification (GTDB taxonomy): domain Bacteria; phylum Planctomycetota; class Planctomycetia; order Pirellulales; family UBA1268; genus RGVT01. The sequence goes on along the minus strand of RGVT01000066.1, from coordinate 7,912 downwards.
CGAGCGTCTCCGCCGTCCCGGTGTCGCGGGCCGCCGCCGTATCGACCGCCAGGAGCACGCGCAGCTCGCGGTCGCCGCGGATCTCGCGCAGCCGGTCGAGCGCCCGGGTCGCGGCCCGCTCCGGCGCGGGGCCGAATTCGAACGTGGCGGCCGGCCGGCCGGCCACCTCGAGCACCAGCGGCCGCCACTCCGCGGCCTGCTCCGTGCGCGCCTCGCCGAGGCACACGTCGCGGCCGCCGACGCCGTGCACCAGCCGCAGCCCGGCCGCGTCTCCGAACGACTGGGGCACGATGTCGACCAGCACGCTGCCGCGCTCCGCGGCGAGCGCCCCGAGGGCCTCGCGCCGCGGGTCGGCGAGGTGGCGGGCCAGGCTCGCCGCCCAGCGGATCGACTCGGCCTGCGGCTCGTCCCCCGCGGCCACACCGGCCACCACGCGGGTGACCCGCGTGCCGCGGTCGCGCAGCCGCGGATGATCGACGAGCAGGATCGTGTCGACGGTATCCAGGGCGTCGAGCGCGGCCGGCCGCGCGAGCACGCACCCGGCCGCCAGGCCGCGGGCGACGGCGTCGAGGTCCTCGAACGACACGGCGAGGGCCTCACCGTTGGCGTAGTCGGGACGCATGATGGCCACGGCCGTGGCCACGTCGCCGGCGAGCAGGCCGAGCCCGGCGGTGGCGAGCGTCGGGGCGGCGAACCTCTCGCCGAACTCCTCGGCCGCGCGGGTGGGGGCGAACCGCCCCGGCTGGGGTGCCGTGGCCGCGGCGAGCAGGCCCGCGATCCGCGCCATCCGGCTCTCCGCGGCGGGCCGCGCGACCTCGAGCATGACCGCGCCGCCGAGCACGACGCTCCCCGCCTCGAGCAGGTCGCCGGGCCGCACCACCCGCGCTCCCGGCACGCCGGTGACGCAGCGGGCGTCGATCACGCCGCCCCCCTCGGCCACGCGGCCGTCGGCGGGAACGACGTCCCAGCGGCCGAGCGGCACGCGGGCCTCGGGCCCGATCGTCTCCGCCGGTCGCGTCGACGTCTGGCCGGCGGCCGTCGCCACGGCCGCGCAGGCCGGCAGGGGCACGGCATCCTCGAGGAGCAGCCGCCGCTCGGCCTCGACGTCGCGGCGGTGCCGCCGGCGCCAGAAGTCGAGCGACCAGGCCATGATGCCGGTGGCCAAAACTGCCCCGTGGCCAGCGTGCCGACGACGATGGCGGTCGTGACCGTGGGCAGGCCCAGCCGCCGGTGACGGAGATCACCGACCGCGGCGGCGATCGTGCGCACGTTCGTGCCCACGAGCAACACCGCGCTCACCGGCGCGAGCGCCGCCACCGCGAGGTCGGCCGTGGCCGCGACGGCGAGCGACGTCGAGGGCCCGAGCATCTCCCAGGGGGACGAGGCCGGAGGCGTGCCCGCCCGTTCGTCGACGGCGTGCTGGAGCACCGCCAGGAGCGTCTGGGCGTCGAGCACGCCGGCGTCGAGCCGGATGACGAGGTCGGCCGACCAGCCCACGAGCCGGGCGTCGACGACCCCCGGCATCGTGAGGGCCAGCCGCTCGAGGCTGCGCGCGAGCACCCGGTCGGGCCGCATGCGTGGATGGTGGAACGACACGGTGCCGTCCGCTCCCGCCCCGATCCGCCAGGTCGTGAGCCGGCCGCCGACGCGGCTGACCGTCACGGTCGCGCGGCCGAAGCAGTCGGCCGGCAGCCGCGAAGCGGCGGCCGGGGCGTCGCCGGCCTTCACGGCCCGCGCCAGGTCGCGCACCGCGTCGGCGAAGGCCGCTTCGGGGTCGAGCTGCGCCTCCGCGGTCGCCGTCGGCGAGGACACGCGCACCGAGACCACGTGCTGGCAGGAGAAGAGCCGCCCGAGCAGCGGCGCGCGGACCGCGCGGCCGGTGCCGCGAAGCGTCTCGCAGCGCACCCTGACGATTCGGCGCCCGGCGTCGATCGACACGGCGGGCGCCGGGGCGTTCATACCGCCGCCGTCGCCCGCGGCGTTCCGGCCGGGCGGTCGGCCGCCGGCCCGGCCGGGCGATCATCGGCCACCGCCGCGGCGAGCAGGGCCTTGCGGCGGGCCTCGTTCTCGGCCACCTTCCGCATCGGCCACAGGCCGTTGGCCGCGGCGGCCAGGGCCGTCACGTTGTTGAAGAACACGCTGGCGAAGATGCCGAAGCCCATCGTGAAGACCCCCGCCACGCACACGGCGTTCGGGGCCACGATCATGTGCCAGCTGCGGCGCACGTTGCGGTGGAGGTTCTGCGAAATGTCGCGGAGGTCGCAGAGGTGGGCGAGCCCCTCGTCGAGGAACACGATGTGGGCGGTGTCGGTGGCGATCGTCGAGGCTCCGCGGAGGGAGATCGAGACGTTCGCCTTCTTGAGCGCGATCGAGTCGTTGATGCCGTCCCCCACGAAGCACACCTTCCGCCCCTCGGCCTGGAGCTTGGCGACGTAGTCGGCCTTGTCGGCCGGGAGCACCTGGGCGAAGTAGCGGTCCATGCCGAGCTGCTCGGCGAGCCGCCGGGTGGGCGCCTCGTGGTCGCCCGAGATGATGGCCAGGTGCTTGATGCCGCGATCCCGCAGCCCCTTGACGATCTCGGCCACCTCGGGCCGGATCGCGGCCTGCAGCTCGATCGCCCCGCCGAGGGCGTCGTCGACGGCCACGAGCACCATCGTGTTGGCCAGCGCGTGGGCCCGGTCGAGCGCCGCGGCCACGCCGTCGTCGATCGCGATCCCCTCCATCTCGATGAACCGCCGGCTGCCGACGCGGATCACGCGGCCGTCGACCTTGACGGTGATCCCGAAGCCCACCTTGAACTCGCTCTCCTCCACCGGCGCGAGCTCGAGGCCGCGGTCGGCCGCCGCGTGGAGGATCGCCAGGGCGATCGGATGGTGGAACTTCTGCTCCGCGGCCGCCGCGAACCGCAGGATCTCGTCGGCGCTCCAGGGGGCGCAGGCGTGAATCGTGCCCACCTCGGGCCGCTCGCGGGTGAGCGTGCCCGTCTTGTCGAAGAGCACGGTGTCGATCTCGCTCATCAGGTCGAGGGCCCGGCCGTCCTTGATCAGGATCCCCTTGCTCGCGCAGAGGGCGAGGGAGCTGAGCATGGCCAGCGGGGCCGCCATGCGGATGCCGGTGCCGAGGTCGCAGTTGACGATCGCGACGGCGCCGGCCGGGCCGAGCGTGGCGAAGCCGAGGGCCCCCAGGCCGATCATCGGCAGGGCGGCGGTGTCGGCGAGCCGCTCGCCGGCGTGCTGCCGGGCCAGCTTGTAGCCGGCGGTGTCGGCGAGGATCTTGCCGATCTTGGCGCTCGCCGTCTCGGTGCCGCTGTGTTCCACCGCCACGAACACCTTCCCCGCCACGAGCACCGTCGAGGCGAAGACGCGGTCGCCCGGCCCCTTCTCGGCCGGCGTGCTCTCGCCGGTCAGGGCGTGCTGGTCGATCATCGCGAAGCCCTCGGCGATCACGCCGTCGACCGGCATCACGTCGCCGGTGTTGACGACGATCACGTCCCCCTGCTTGAGCTCGTGCATCGGGATCCGCACCTCGACCCCGCCGTGCACCACCCACACGAACCGCGGCTGCTTGCCGAACACGTTGAGGAGCATGCGCTTCGAGCGGTCCTCCGTGCGCTTCACGAGCGTGCGGCCGAGCGCCAGGCACCAGATGAGCACCGCCCCGGGCAGGATCTGCAGCGTGGAGAGGCAGCCGATCACCACGATCGCGTCGAGCACGTCGCAGCCGATCCGCCGCTCCTTGAAGAGCAGGTCGCGGGCGGACAGGAACGTGGGGATCGAGGTGTAGGCGAAGAGCAGCGCCGCCGCCGGCATGAGGGGCGGGAAGGCGAACTGGGCCGCGGCGGCCAGCGGCAGCGACGCCGTGACCAGCGGCATCGTGAGGTCGAGCTTGTCGAGCTTCGTGGGGATGGTGGTGCCGGCGAGCACGCCGTCGAGGATCTCCACCACCTGTCGCCGCGAGAGCTGCCGCGGGTCGTAGTCGACGCTCACCGTGGAGAGCAGCGTGTTGGTGGAATACTTGTCGACGCCGAGCACAGCCATCAGCTCGCGCTCCAGGGCGTCGGCCACCTCGCGGCGCCGGTGGAGCGCGGGGTGGCGGAGCTTCACGTGGCCGAGTTTCTCGCGGACGACGCACCATCCCGAGACGTGGTCGTCGTGCCGCTGGAAGCGGATCACGCCACGGCGGTCGCGGGCCAGCGCCGTGCGCGGAAGCTCGATCTCGAGCGAGTCGCTCGAGCGGCCCGGCTCGTCGCCGCCGACCCGCGCCGTCTTCCGGGCGAGAAGCCGGGAGACGCGGGCGAGCACGTCGCGGGGGGAGACCCGCTCGGGACTGTAGTGGAGCACGGCCCGTGCCGCCCGCCCGTCGGCCACGGTCACCCGCTCCACCTCCGGCACGGCGAACACGCAGGCCAGGAACCGGCGGCAGTGTTCACCGTCGCCGTCGGCGAACAGCGGGCCGTCGACGTGGATCTCGCCCGACTGCGGAAAGGTGACCTTGATGTCCATGCGTTGCACGTTCCTTGCGACGGGGTGGAGAGATGTCGAATCGCCGGGCCCTGTCTGGCCCGGCCGCGATCAGGCGGCGGCGTGTTCGGCCCCGGCGGCGGGTGCCGCGGCGGCCGGGCGGACCCCGAAGAATTCGGCGCCCACCGGTTCGGCCGCCTTCTGCATCGAGTCCACGGTGGCCAACGCGTCCTTCATGGCGTCGCCGAAGGCCTGCTGCGCGAACACCATCGCGCCGGCCATGTAGGGGCCGAGCTGCTCCTTGAGTTGCGGATAGAACTTGTGGCCGAGGGCGCCGGCGGCGACGCCGGCACAGAAGTAACCGAACTCGGAACGGGTCATCGCGGGAGATCCTTTCGGGGGCTGGGCGGGGATGGCAGAAAGGGCGGGGATGGCGGCGGGACCGCGTGCGGGCGGAGTCAGGCTCAGGCCGATGCGATCGCGAGGACGGGGGCGGGCGCCGGTGCGGCGCTGGCGGCGGCGACGGTGGAGCGGGCGAGGTCGAGGCCCGCCTGGCCGCCGTCCTTCAGGCCGTACACGAGCGGGTTGTGCTGCGGCACGGCCCGGGCGACGAGGTACGCCGGAAACGTCACGGCGAAGCCGACGGCGAAGCCGGCCGAGTGGAGCCCGCCCGTGAACGCCTGCGACACCGCCGGCAGGAAGCCGCGCGCCGCGGCGCTGGCATCGGCCGCGCCGGCCCGCGCGGCCTGCATCACGGCCCACACGGTCGAGAGCGAGGCGAGTTGTTCCATCGAAGGCTGCGTGACGCGGATCATGGCGGAGGCTCCGGTGAGGCGAATGGATTCAGGCTCATCGGCCGAATCTTCCACCGAATCCTAGTTCGGCATTCCAGCCCCCGCAACAAGCCGGCGCGGATTGTCGGGGCGGGGCGGCCCGGATTGTGAGCGGCGGTTGAGCGGCCCTGGAGCCGCCGGCGAGATCGGGTGGCCGGTGGCCGGGAATTGCAGGGGGATGTGCCGCCCGCCGCCGGCGTGACGGGAGCCGGGGGATCGGTCATACTCTTTGTCGGGCGGCCCCTCCGGCCGGCCTGAAACGGAGGCTGCCGATGCAGGCCCGGGTGACGTTCGACGGCGCGTGCCTGCATGTGAGCGACCCGCGGGTGTTCCGCCGCGGCAATCGGCGGTTCGTGCGGACGCTGGCCCGGGAACTGGCGGCCGTGCCCGGCGTGGCGGGGGCCCGGTTCGATCTCGACGGCGGCTCGTGCGCCGTCGTCTGGGCGGACGGGTGCCGGGGCGTCGAGCAGGCTGCCAGGTCGTTCGCGGCGGCGGTCGCCGCGGCCACGGCCGGCCCGCCGGCGGTCGCGCGGGCCCACGCAGGCCAGCCGGCCACGATCGTGCGCGGCCCGCGGCGGATCCTCTACGCGGCCGCGGGGGGCGGGTGCCTCATGATGACGGTGGTCGGGGCGATCGTGCCCGGCATCCCCACGGTGCCGTTCCTGCTCGGCGCCAGCTACTTCCTGGCCCGCTCGTCGCGGACGCTGCACGCCGGCCTGCTCGCCACGCCGCTCTGCGGGCGGATCGTCCGGGAGTGGGACGCCCACCGCGGCCTCAGCCGCGAGTCGAAGGCGCTGCTCGCCGGCTGCACCGTGGCGGTGGTGGCGGCCACCGTCGCGATCAGCGGCGCCGAGCCGATCGTGATCGGCGTCGTGGGCGGCGTGGTGACGCTGAGCCTCGTCGGGATCGCCCGCATCCCGTCGATTCCCTGAGCGGCCGGGGCCCGGGGGGCGTGGGTGTCGTTCGCGGAGCGGATCTCGTTCGTCGACCAGCACGGCGGGCCGCGCGGCCTCGCCGAACTCCTGGGCCGGGCGGCGGCGCTCGTGCACGCCGGCCGGGCGGCGGGCGTCGAGGCGGCGGCGCTCGGCCGCACGCTCCACGCGCGGCTCAACCCGGCAAACGACCCCCGGCCGGCGGTGGCCGTGATCCCGGTCGTCGATCTGGCGGAGGTGCCGGCGATGTTCCACGGCCTCGTGCGGGGCGTGATCCGGGGCCGGTCGCCCGACGTGACGGTGTGGATCGACTTTCACGGCGGGCTGCGCGATTCGCTCGCGCTCTCGACCGCGGCGGCGAGCGTCGTGGCGCTCGACGGGGCCGGAGGCGTGGCCGCCATCGAGACCGGCCCCTTCGACACCGCGGTGCTCGAACGGCTCGTGGCGACGCTCGAGGCCCTGCGGGCCTGAGCGACGCGGGCCGGCGCCGCGGGGCTACGGGGAGCGACGGCGGGCCCGGGCGAGCGCGAGGGCGCCCGCGGCACCCACCACGATCACGAGGCCGGCCGGCTCCGGCACGACGATGATGTTGCCGCCGCCGAAGAGGCTGTTGTGGTTCACGACGGCCCACACGGTGTTGGCGGATGCATCCCGGCCGTAGGCGCCGAGGTATTTCGTGAGGTCGGTGCCGGCGACGGTGCCGGAGAACGTGCCCGTTTGAAACTGCGAGAAGCTGCCGACGTAGCCGAGCATCTCGCCCGTCGCCTGCGTGAGGCCGGGGCCGGAGGTGTTGCCGGCGACGGCGTTCACCCAGCCGTTCGAGCCGCTGTCCCAGAGGAGCCAGATGTTCGACACGTCGGTGCCGCTCACCGCGGGGTCGTAAGCCATCGAAAGCACGAACGGAGCCGCCCCCGTGGGCGTGTGCAGGTCGAGGATGTCGGACACCACGCCCTGGGGCTTGCCCGTGGAAATCCAGTCGGTCGAGAGCGTGCCGCCGGTGCCGCTGGCCGTCCCGGCGAGCACCGCCGCGTTCGCGGATGCCCCCGTGCCCGACAGCGTCACGCCGCTCAAGTCCGACGAGCCCGAGATCAGGGCGCTCGCCGACTGCTGCATGTCGACCTTCGCGCCCGTGGCGATCACGACGGCGTTGCTGCCGCCGAGCGCGAGGTTGGCGTTGAGGATGAGCTTGCCGCCGTTCTGCACGCTCACCTGCCCCTGGCCGAGGGCGTTGGGGTTCGTCACGGCGAGCGTGCCGGCCGTCACCTGCGTGCCGCCGGTGAAATCACTCGAGCCCGAGAGCGCCGTGAAGCCCCCCGACCCCGACATGACGAGGGCCCCCGACCCGGTGATCGCGGACGAGAATGCCGACGATCCCGAATTGGCGAACTCGACGACGCCCTGGTTCGGCAGCGTCGGCGGCTGGAATGCGAACCCGGGGCCGAACTTCATCTTGCCCCCGGCCCCCACCTGCACGCTCGCACCGGAAGCCACCGAGCCCGAGATCAACCCGATCGCGCCGTCGCTCGGCACCACCTGCCCGGTGATCGGCCCCGCAAACGTGCCCATCGCGCCGCTGCCCGAGAGGGCGACGAACCCGGGCACGGCGCCTGCGAACGTGGCCATGCCGCCGTCGGCGATCGCCACGCTGCCGCTCATCGTCTGCGCGAAGTTCGCGGACCCGCTGAGG
>RGVT01000065.1 GCA_010027105.1 Planctomycetia bacterium | reverse complement strand
CGCGGGCGGCCGCCCGCGGCCCGGCCGTCACGTTTTCCGGACGACGCCTGCCAGAACGCCGAGCACCCGGGCGGACTTCACATAGATCGGCTTCATGGACGCGTTCGCAGGCTGCAGCCGGATGCGGTCGCGCTCCGGAAACCACTGCTTGAGCGTCGCCTCGCCGTCCTCCGTCTGGGCCACCACGATGTCGCCGGAATGGGCCGTCTGCTTCTTCTGGATCACCACCCAGTCGCCATCGGCGATCTGGGCGTCGATCATCGAGTCGCCCATCACCTTGAGCACGAAGTGGGAATCGCGGTTGAAGAGGTCCTCGAAGTCGATCCGCTCCTTCTGCTCCTCGGCGGCCCGCAGCGTGCCCGCGGCGACCCAGCCCGCCATCGGTAGACCGCGGAGGTGGGCCGGTTCCATCACCAGTTCGATCGCCCGAGACATGTTCTTGCCGCGGGTGATCAGACCTTTGCGCTCCAGTGCCTTGAGGTGGCAGACGACGCCGTTGGGAGAGCGGATCTTGAAGGCCTGCCCGATCTCGCGCACCGTCGGCCCGAACCCGCGCGACTGGATCTTGTCGCGGATGAAGCCGTAGATCTCCATCTGCCGCTCGGTCGGCGTCTCGCCGGCTGCGGCCTCGACGTCGGCGGCCAGCGGCAGGAGGCTGCCGAGAGGCGACGGGCGCAGGCCCGCCTTCGCCCGGCGGCCGCCCGACCGGCCGGAGCTGCGGCCGGCAGCCTGCCTCCGGGCGCTGCGGGCTGACGACTTGGCGGCGGACTTCGTGGTCGATACTTTGGGCATGGGTGCCGGACGGCGGGGCCGTCTCCTGTGGAGGGTGGGTTCTGATCTGGACGCCGGTATCTTACTATACGGCCGTTCAATTTCAAGTCCACCAGTTTTTTTGCAGCGGGCGGCCGGGAGCGTCGCGTCGTACACTGGTCGAATCAGCCTCCGGGAGCATCGTGAATCATGCGGTCCATCGTCCCCGCCGGCCGCGTCGCCGGCCTGCTCGTGATGTTCGTCGTGGCCGCCGCCGGTCTCGCCCCGCCCGTGGTTCGCGGAGAGCCGGCGGCAGTCGCCGAGAAACAGGCCGACAAGCCCGCCCCGAAGGCGGCCGGCAGGGCGGCCGACACCGACAAGAAGGCTCCCGTCATCGCCCAGGTGACGCTCTCCGGCCCGCTGCCCGACGGCGTGGGGCAGGGGGGGCTCCTCGCCGACGTGGCGCCGCATCTCCACCGGATCGTCGAGCGGCTCGACAAGGCCGCCGCCGACGCCCGGGTGAAGGGGGTCGTCCTGACGATCGAATCCCCCGACCTCGGCCGCGCCCGGGCCGACGAACTGCGGGCCGCCATCGCGCGGCTCCGCCGGGCGGGCAAGCCGGTGGCCGCACACCTCGTGGGCGGCGAGCCGGTGCACTACCTCGTGGCCCTGGCCTGCGACACCATCACGATGGCACCGGCGGCGACGCTCGAGATCACGGGCGTGCGGGCCGAGGTGATGTTCTTCAAGGACCTGCTCGACACGCTCGGCGTGCAGGCGGAGATCCTCCAGGTGGGCGAGTTCAAGGGGGCCGGCGAGCCGCTCACGCGCTCGAGCATGAGCCCCCAGCTACGGGAGCAGTACGAGAGCTTCGTGGGCGACCTCTTCGAGCAGCTCGTGGAGCGGATCGCAGCCGACAGGAAACTCGCCCCGGACCGGGTGCGCGAGCTCGTCGACATCGGCGTGTTCACGCCCGAGGCGGCGCGTGAGGCCGGGCTCGTCGACGCGGTGGGCTACGAGGACGAGGTCGCCGCGGCGCTGGCGAAGCGGGTCGATCTGGAGGTCCCGAAGATCGCCCGTGACTACGCGGAGCGGAAGGTCGACAACGACTTCTCCGGCATCGGTGGCCTCGTGAAGCTCGTGGAGATGCTCTCCGGGCAGAAGCCGCAGGGGGGCTCCGGGAAACACCGACAGGTGGCGATCGTGCACGTGACCGGCGAGATCGCCTCCGGCAAGGGCCGCGACGATCTCCTCGCCGGTGGGTCGGCCGGCAGCGACAGCCTGATCGCGGCGATCCGCGACGCCGCGAAGGACGACAAGGTGGCGGCGATCGTGCTGCGGATCGATTCGCCGGGCGGCTCGGCGCTGGCGAGCGACCTGATCTGGCGGGAGGCCCGCCGCACGAAGAAGCCCGTCGTGGCGAGCCTGTCGGACACCGCGGCCAGCGGCGGCTACTACGTGGCCGTCGCCGCCGACCGGATCGTGGCCGCACCGGGGACGCTCACCGGCTCGATCGGGGTGGTGGGGGGCAAGATCGCCGTGGGCGGCGCGCTCGAGCGCAACGGCGTGCACACCGACGTCGTCAGCAAGGGGCGCAACGCCGGCTGGCTCTCGCTGCAGGCGCCGTTCACGGCCGCCGAGCGGGAGGCCTTCCTGGCGACGATGCAGGACGTCTACCGGCTGTTCACGTCGAAGGTGGCCGAGGGGCGGAAGATGGAGGTCGGAGCGATCGAAAAGCTCGCCGAGGGGCGGGTGTTCACCGGCCGCATGGCACACGAGGCGGGGCTCGTCGACCGCCTGGGCACGCTCGACGACGCCGTCGACGAGGCGAAGAACCTCGCGGGGCTCGGGCCCGACGAGGAGGTGGACCGGATCCTGCTGCCGGAGCCGCGCGGCCTGTTCGACGACCTGTTCGGGATGGCGGGCCCGGGCGCGGCGCCGGTGGCGGGGGTCGATCTGGCGGCGCGGCTGCTCGGCCTGCCGGGCGTCGCGGAGCTCAAGGTCCACGTGGGCACGCTCGCGGCGCTCTCGAGCGGCCGGCCGCAGATGCGCCTGCCGGCGCGGGTGCGCGTGCGGTGAGAGGGCGGGATGGCGGGGTGACAGGCTGAAGCCTGTCCTACGTGGAGGCAGACAGGCTGAAGCCTGTCCTACGTGGAGGCAGACAGGCTGAAGCCTGTCCTACGGCCTGTCCTACCAGGCGAAGTGGGCGAAGGCCTTGTTGGCGTCGGCCATGCGGTGCACGTTGTCGCGCTTCGTGACCGCGGCGCCTTCCCGCTTGTAGGCGGCCATGATCTCCTCGGCGAGCTTCTCGTGCGTGGCCCGCCCCTTCTTCTCCCGGACCGCCTGCAGCATCCAGCGGATGCCGAGCGACTGCTGGCGATTGCGGTTGACCTGCATCGGCACCTGGTAGGCCGCACCGCCCACCCGCTTCGACCGCACCTCGACCGACGGCTTGCAGTTTTCGAGCGCCCGGTTGAAGACCTCGATCGGCTCGGCGTCGGTCACCTTCTGGGCGACGATGTCCATCGCCTTGTAAAACACGCTCTGGGCGACGCTCTTCTTGCCGTCGACCATCAGGCAGTTGATGAACTTGCTGGCGAGGAGCGACCCGTAGCGGGGGTCGGGAATGAGTTGTTCTCGGCTGGCGGTGATCTTTCCCATGGCTCGTGCGTGATCCTCGTGGGCCTCAGCCCTTCTTGGCGCCGTACAGGCTGCGCGACTGCTTGCGGCCCTGCACGCCGAGCGTGTCGAGGGCGCCGCGGATGATGTGGTAGCGGACGCCCGGCAGGTCGCGGACGCGGCCGCCGCGGATGAGCACGATCGAGTGCTCCTGGAGGTTGTGCCCCTCGCCCGGGATGTAGACCGTCACTTCCTTCTGATTGGAGAGCCGCACGCGGGCGATCTTCCGCAGGGCCGAGTTCGGCTTCTTGGGCGTCATCGTGCGGACCTGCAGGCAGACACCCCGCTTCTGCGGGCAGCGGTCGAGCACCGGCGACTTGGAAAACTTCCGCTTCGGCCGGCGACGGCTGCGGACGAGTTGGCTGATCGTGGGCATGCGGGGGATGGCAGGCTGCGGGCGTGGTCGGGACACCGCCACATGGCGGAATCCTGCGAGACTAGCCGAAACGGGCGGGGCGTGAAAGCGGGTGGAAAAATCAGGCCGCGGCCCGCAGGAAAAGTTCCCCGCGGCCGCCGGCGAGCAGGTCGCCGTGCCACTGCCGCCACGGGCCGGCCAGGGCCGCGACGGTCGGACCGCCGCCGGGGCGGAATCCGGCCGCGTCGAGCCGGGCCGCGAGGAGCCCCAGGAAGGCGGGCGACCAGACCGCGCCGCGGCGAAACAGGACCGACGGTTCCGGGGCCGGCCCCGCGACGACGAGCGACCCCCGCCGCATGCCCAGGCCCGGCTGGGGGCCGACGGACCCGCCGACGACGATCGTGCCGGCCCACAGTTCGAAGCCGGCCGCAGGGCCGCAGTCGCCGCCGATCGCGAGGATGCCGCGGCGCATCCGCGCTCCGGCGAGGCCGCCCGAGTCGCCGCCGATCGTGACCAGGCCCCCGCGCATCCCGTGCCGGCTGCCGGGCAGCGCGGCGGCGGCGTTGTCGCCGGCGCTGCCGGCCACGTGCACCTCACCGCCCGCCATTTCGCAGGCGAGCCAGTCGCCGGCGTCGCCGCGCACCCTGAGCGTGCCGCCGGTCATGCCCTCACCCGCGTGCCGGCCCGCGGAACCGTCCACCACGACCTCGCCCCGGGCGAGCCCGGCGCCGATCCAGTGCACGCGGGAAAAGTCGCCGCGGCACTCGATCCGGCCCGAGGCGGGGTCGCCCGCGACGTGGAACAGCGCGCCGAGTTCCTCCGGCCGCTCGTCGGCCCGGATCACGAGCCGGAGGACGTCCGCAGGAGAGAGGGTCGCGACCCGATCGGGCACGATGCCGGAGAGGTCGACCGAGAGCGGCCCGGCGTCAGCGAGCGATTCGAGCACGAGCGGCATCGGGCGGGCTCTCGCCGGGCGTTTTCGGCGCACGCATCGGGGGCGCGGCGAGGCTCGCTCGCCGCGCCCCCGGAAGCATAGCAGGCCGTCCGGGCGGGGCCGAACGCGTCCCTCAGGGGCTGACCTGCTCCTGCCCGGCCCGCGTGCACAGGGCCTTGTACGTCTCCTCGTCGATCGTGTCCGTGAACCGACGCACGGAACCGTCGGCGAGCAGGAAGTGCACACCCAAGGGATGGTCGCTCGAGAAGTCGTCGAAGTGGCCCTCGCGATGATTGGGCGTGTGGTCGGAAATGCCGACCGTCCGCACACGCTGCGCCTTGGCACCCGGCACGACGCCGGCCCAACTGCTGTTGCCGAGCCGCGAACCGCGCTCGCCGCACATCAGCGTGAAGGACGTGCCGTCGAGAATGCCGGCGAAGCCGACGTCACTGTTGCGAAAGAAGATGCCGTCGCCGGCGCTCGGGGCGTCGTCCACCTCCGTGGTTCCGTAGACGCCCACGTAGTTGCTCTTCGTGAGCTGGACCGCGGCCCCCACCGGGTCGAGCAGATTCCCGAAGGGCAGGCCGTCCACCGTGTGGTAGAGCACGCCTCCGACCTTCGTCTCCTCCTGGCCGTCGTCCTTGCCGATCGAGAACAAACCGGTGGCCGTCTGCATCGGCCCTTTGCGGATCGACGACGGGCACTGGAACAGCGGAATCACGGTGGTGCGCACGTCCGCGTGCCGGGCGGCCGTCGTGGCGTCGGTGTCGTCGTAGAGGGGATACCGGGTGTTGGCCGCGAGAAACGTCGCCTCGCGCTCGAGTTGCGGCAGGAGCCAGAAGGCCCAGCCCCAGCCCGGCTGGTCGTCGTCTTCGTCGGGGGCCGACGGCGCGTGGCCGAGGTCCTCGTCGGCCACTCCCTGCCAGCCCGCGGGAAAATGCCGTGCATGCTGGTGGTAATGATGCAGGGCGATGCCGATCTCCTTGAAGTTGTTCTTGCACGACGTCGCGCGGGCGGCCTCGCGGGCCGACTGCACGGCGGGCAGCAGGAGGCCGACCAGGATGCCGATGACGGCGATGACGACGAGCAGTTCGATGATCGTAAATGCCGGTTTGACGGAACGCTGTGTGGTCAGGTGTGTGAACATGGGAATCCTCGAGTGGTTGGGGGTTGGGATCGTGGTCGGATCTGCCGGGCCGCCTTCCGAACGGGAATCCAGTCCGGAATCCCCGCATGGAGAACGGCGAAACGACGGCGCGGCCGGAAAAGCACGCGTTGGCCGCGCAGGCCCGTGGCCGCGCATTGCCGCGAGCCTGGGCGTGGCTAGACGCCGGCCGGAGGCCCGCGGGGCAGAAAGACCGCAACGCACCCGCGGAATGGATCGGATCCTGACGGGACGACCTCGCCAATCCGGATGACCGCCGCGGTGGGTGCCTCAGGATGCGCAGAGACGGCGACCCATTGGGCGAGGAAGTTGCATGCCGCACAGGGACCGGAAACTCGACCGGCCCGCTCAGCCCGGACGACCGCTCCGTCCGCCGCTTCCTCTCCGCTCGGAGGTGCAGCCTGGCTCGCGGCCCGGCGGCACGAACTGAACGGGCAGCGATGCCCGCAGCGGCGCGTGGAGGTCGTACTCTCGACGCCGGTGCGTGCGCCGCACCCGGCGGAACCACACTCGTGCGACAGCGTCGCGACGGGGCCGGCGCTCAGTTGCAGGACAACGGCTAAGCAGGCGAGCCACCGCAAGGCAACGGCTTGCAAACTCGAGAGGCGTCGTGCCATGGCACCGCACCTGCCTTACCGTCGGGTTGACCATCGCACTCCTCGTCGGAGGTTATCAAGCCGGACCGGGCGGGTCGAGCGCCTCGCAAGTGAGATTTTCGTGAAATCCCGGGACGAGACCCCCGGGCCCGTCGGGCCCGCAAGCCCCGCCCGCCAACGCCGCGGCGGAGCGGGCGGGGGTGCGGACGACGGCACCGCGTGCCGCCTGCGGTCACTTGCAGAGCACCGGCACCTTGCGCGACGTGCTCGACGGCGACTTCGTGAGCTCCACCATCAGCACGCCCTTGTCGGAGCGGGCGGTGACCTTCGCGGGGTCGACCGACTCCGGCAGCGGGATCGCCCGGCTGAAGGCGCCGTAGTGACTCTCGCAGTGCGACCAGCCCTCGCCCGATTCCTCGGTGCACGACTTCTTCTCCCCCGCGATCACGAGCCGGTCGCCCGACACGCTCACGTCGACGTCCTTGGGATCGATCCCGGGGAGTTCGGCCCGCACGCGGATCTGCGTGTCGGTCTCCGAGAGATCGATCGCCGGCATCCATTGCCCGGGCTCGCCGGCTTCGAGCCAGCTCGGCGTGAACGCCGTCGGCCGGCTGAAGAAGCCCTCGAAGAGCCGGTTCATCTCGTTGCGGAAATCGGCCAGGGTGGCGAGGGCGCCCCCCTCCATGCCGGTCGAACGCTTCGTGCGAAAAGGAATCAGACTCATGGAATTCTCTCCTTTTCTTTCTCGGGAAGTGGAAACGGGACAGGACACTCGTGGGGCCGGCCCGTCAGCCGGCGCGGACCTCGACCTTGCGCGGCCGCACGGCGGCCCGCCGCGGCACGTGGATCGTGAGCACGCCGAGCCGGTAGTCGGCCGTGATCTGCGAGGCGTCGAAGTCGTCGCCGAGCCGGAACGAGCGGCGGTAGTCGCCGACGCCGTACTCCTGGCGGACGCAGCGGCCGGGCAGGTCGCGGGCCGGCACCTGCGCGTGCAGCGAAAGCACGCCGTCCTCGAACGACACGTCGATCCCGTCGGTGCGGGCTCCGGGGATGTCGGCGATGATCAGCACCTCGGCGCCGCCGTCGCAGATGTCGACGTTCGGCTGGTAGGTGAGCGCGGTCTCGGGCCGGGCCGGCGCGGCGGCCCTGTCCTCGGTCTTCGTGATGGTGGCCATGGGCACGTTCTCCTCTGGAATGGTGTGGGGAAAAAACAGCGGGGAAGCGAGTCAGACGGAACGCACCTGAACCTTGTGAGGTTGGGCCTCGGGAGCCTTCGGGCAGGTGACGGTGAGCACGCCGTCGACGAGCTGCGCCTGCACCTTCGCGGCATCGACCGCCACGGGCAGTTTGAGCCGTCGTTCGAACCGGCCACTGCCGCGTTCCCGGCGGTGCCAGGTGACGCCCTGCTTCCGTTCTCCGTTCCCCGGCGGCGCTTGGGCGCATGTCTCCGTCGCCTCCGGCCGGGAACCGGACAGGACCAATTCGTCGCCCGTGGCCGCGACGTCGACGGCCCCGCTGTCGAGCCCGGGCACCTCGGCTTCCACGATCACGGCGTCGTCGGTCTCGCGGACGTTGACGGCCGGAAACGCCGAGCGGGCGGGGGGGCTCGCCCAGCCGTGCAGGGGCGGGGCCGCCACGAGGCCGCCCCAGAGACGATCAAACTCGTCGCGCAGTTCGTCGAGCGGGTGCGCGAAGCCCGTGCGGAAGGTCTGCATCGCTGACTCCATGAACCGGGTGGAGGAATGACCGCCGTCCATGGAACGCGGATGAATCATTCGCGTGGACGGCGCCGAAAAACAAATCGCCGCCGCCGGCGGAGCCGCTCCCGGCCGCCGCCCACGGCGACAGTGCGAAAACGCAAAGGCCGTGCCAATCCGCCGCCGGCGGTGGCCGGCCGTGCACGACGTGAAAAAAACCGGCGGGAAACCGCCCGGCCGCGGCGGCGGCGCGAAACCCTGAGGATCGTGACGGCTGTCAGGTTGGCAGCGCCACGAATCCGCAGCGGCAGCCGTCCTGGGCGGTTGTGGGGCCGGGTCGCACCTCCTACACTGCCGGCCCTGTGCATGGACTCGCCCGACGCGAGCCCGACCGGACCCCGCGGGGCCGGTCGCCCGGCACGTCACTCTCGGTCACAACGGACTTCGCATGCGGTTCACCCTCCTCGATCGCGTGATCGCCGTCGAACCCGGCAAGAGCATCACCGCGATCAAGACGCTCACGCTTTCCGAGGAATACCTCGCCGACCACTTCCCGCACTTCCCGGTGATGCCGGGCGTGCTGATGCTCGAGGCGATGACGCAGGCGGCGGCGTGGACGATCCGGCTGGGGGAGGACTTCGCCCACAGCGTCGTCGTCCTGCGGTCGGCGAAAAACGTGAAGTACGGCGACTTCGTCGAACCGGGCCGGGTGCTCACGGTCACGGCCGAGGTGCTCTCGCAGGACGAGTCGACGACCAAGGTCAAGGCCAGCGGCACCGTGTCGAGCGCCGGGGGTGAGCGGACGAGCCTCACGGCCCGCCTCGTGCTCGAGCGCTACAACCTGGCCGACCGCCAGCCGCACGGCGACGCGGTCGACGCCCGCGTGCGGGCGGAGATGCGGAAGATGTGGGCCGTCCTCCATCCCGCCGGCCGGTCCGGCGGCGCCCCGCGGCGGATGGTCTACGGCTCGGCGGCGGGGCCGCTGACGCCCGCGAACCTCCCCGTGGCCGCCGCGGCGACGGCCGCCCGGTGAGGGCGGCGGGGCCGCGTCGGTGGGCGTCCGCCGCACCGATTTTTGCCAGTTTTTCGCCGCATCCGGCCCGCGGTGGCGGTTTTCGGGTTTTCTCTTCGCCGCGGCGACATTACTCTGTGCTCAGCCGAGTCAGTTCGAGTCGGTGTCCGTTTCCGCTATCGAGGTGCCATGTCGATGCCGTCGCGCGATGAAATTTTCGAGAAGGTCAAGGCCGCCCTGGTGGACGCCCTCGGGGTCGAGGACGACGAAGTTTCTCCGACCGCGACGATGGTGGGGGATCTCGGCGCCGAGTCGATCGACTTCCTCGACATCGTGTTCCGGCTGGAAAAGGCCTTCGGCATCAAGATTCCGCGGGCCGAGCTGTTTCCCGAGGACGTTCTCTCGAGTTCCGAGTACGTGACCAACGGCAAGGTCAACGCGGCGGGCATCGCGGCGATCAAGTCGCGGATGCCGTTCATCGATCTCGCGAAGTTCGAGGCCAACCCCAGCGTGCAGAACTTCGCCAACACGCTCACCGTGGAAGACATGGTGCGCTACGTGCAGGGCAAGCTGGCGTCTTGAGACCGCCCGTGGCTGCCCGCGTTTTCACCCCGGCATCGCCCCCGCCGTCCCCGGACCGCGGCTCCTGACACAACCCCATGCGCTGGTTCTGGATCGATCGCTTCGACGAGTTCATCCGCGGCAGGCGGGCGACGGCCGTGAAAAACGTGTCGCTCGCGGAGGAGCACATGCACGACCACTTCCCGGGGGCGGCGCTGATGCCCAACTCGCTGGTGGTGGAGGGGATGGCGCAGACGGCGGGCCTGCTCGTGGCCGACGCGATCGAATTCAACCGCCGGGTGGTGCTCGCCAAGGTGGCGGGGGCGGACTTTCACTTCGACGCCGTGCCGGGCGACACGCTCCGCTTCGAGGCCACGATCCTCGACCTCAAGCCGACCGGATCCTTGTGCAAGGTGACGAGCACGGTGGGCGACAGGCTGCAGGGGGAGGCGGAACTGTTCTTCGCGCACCTCGAGCCGGGCGAGGGGGTGCCGAAGCTCTTCGAGCCCGACGAGCTCCTGCAGTGGCTCGATCACATGCACATCTACGACATCGGCCGCGACGAGGCGGGCAACCCGCTCGTGCGGCCCGACTGGTGAAGGCCGCGGGCCGACGGAGGGAACGGGAGACGTGGCGGACAGGCGCAGGGTGGTGATCACCGGGATGGGGCTCGTCACGCCGCTCGGCGTGCGCGTGGAGGAGCTCTGGAAAAACCTCCTCGCGGGCGCCTCGGGCGTCGGCTACACCACCGTGTTCGACGCCTCGCGGTTTCCCAC
>RGVT01000064.1 GCA_010027105.1 Planctomycetia bacterium | reverse complement strand
ACTCGAGCCACGCGGCCCGCGACACCGTGGCGAGCGAGTCGGCGGCGGCGATCTCGGCGACGCGGTTCTTGAGGCCGTCGCGCAGCCGCACGAGCGGCGCCTTGTCCTGCGAATAGACCACCCTCACCTGTGCGGCGGCGCGGTCCTGGGCGGCCCGCGTCCGCTCCGGGTCGGGCTTCTCGAACGGCACGCGGGCCACCACGCCGTACGGGGCGACCCCGCCCCGGCGGAACGGCTGCGGCTCGGTCCAGCCGCGCACCAGCACCAGGAGCGCGACGGCGGCGGCCAGGCAGAGCGCGAGCCTGGCGAGCACCTCGGAGCGGCCGAGCCGCTCGAAGAGCGAGCCCCAGAAGCCCTGCGGCCCCTCCACGGAGCCGCCGCGGCGGGCGCGGCGCTGGTAGGAGGACGGTGCGATCGTCATGGGGTGGCCGGGCTCACGTCTGGTCGTCGTAGGCGTCGACGATCCGCTGCACGAGCGGATGGCGGACGATGTCCTGGCCGCCGAGCCGCACGCGGCTGCAGCCGCGCACGTCCTGCAGCCGGTTCATGGCGTCGACGAGGCCGCTCGAGCGGTTGGGGGGCAGGTCGATCTGCGTGGTGTCGCCGGAGATCACCATCTTCGATCCCATGCCGAGCCGCGTGAGGAACATCTTCATCTGCGAGATCGTGGTGTTCTGCGCCTCGTCGAGGATCACGAAGGCGTTGTTGAGCGTGCGGCCGCGCATGTAGGCCAGCGGGATCATCTCGATCACGTCCTGCTCGGTGAGCCGCTTGAGCACGTCGTAGTCGAGCATCTCGCGGAGGGCGTCGAGCAGGGGGCGCAGGTAGGGGTTGATCTTGGCCTGCAGGTCGCCGGGCAGGAACCCGAGGCTCTCGCCCGCCTCGACGGCCGGCCGCACGAGCACGATCTTGCGCACCTGCTCGGCCCGCAGGGCCGCCACCGCCATCGCGACCGCGAGGAACGTCTTGCCGCTGCCGGCCGGGCCCGAGCAGAGCACGACGTCGTTCTCGCGGATCGCCCGCACGTAGGCCGCCTGCCCTTCCGACCGCGGCTGCACCTGCCTGCCGGGCCGCTGCACCTCGATCGGGTCGTGGGGTGCGGCGGGCTTCTCGCCGGTGGCGACCGCGAGCAGGTGGGCGACCTGGTCGGGCTCGACGGCGCCCTGGTCGCGGGCGAGCCGGTCGAGCTGCTCGAAGACCTCGGTGGCCCTGAGCACGGCCGGCTCGTCCCCCTCGATCTGGATCGAGTCGTCGCGGGCGGAGACGCCGACGCCGAGCGCCGACCGGATCCGGCGGAGGTGCTGGTCCCGGGGGCCGAAGATGGTGAGGAGCCGTTTGGAATCGACAACCGCGATGGTCGTGCGAGACATGCACTCAAATATACCCGCTCCCTCGTGCCGGCCCCCCGAATCGGCCCGTACCCCGGGAAAACCGCCCCCCGACGGCCGTTCACCGGGCGGCGGCCCACAGCAGCCAGGCCACCGGGGAGGCGAAGAGGAGCGAATCGACGAGGTCGAGCACGCCCCCCAGGGCCCCGAGCGACCGCCCCGAATCCTTGTTGCCCGCCTCCCGCTTGAAGAGCGATTCGGCGAGGTCGCCGAGCATGCCGGCGAGCCCCACGGCCAGGCCGAACGCCGCCCATCCGCCCCACGGCCGCGCGGCGGCGGCGCCGCTCTGCTCGATCACGAGCCACGCCGCGGCGAGCGAGCCGGCCACCGAGGCGGCCGCGCCCTCCCACGTCTTGCCCGGGCTCAACGTCGGCGCCATCCGGTGGCGGCCCGCGAGCGAGCCGACCACGTACGCGGCCACGTCGCCCCCCTTCACCACCGCCACGAGGCTCAGCAGCGGCACGATCCCGAGGTGGCCGGGGCCCGTCTGTTCGGGGCCCGGGTTCTCCACGCACAACAGCCGCAGGCCCACCATGAATGCCAGCGGCAGGCCGAGGTAGGCGACGACGAGCGTCGAGGCGGCGATCCGCTCCACCGCCCGCGCCTCGGGGCGGTAGCCGGCCACCTCGACCGCGAAGCAGAGCAGCACCGCGACGGTGAAGGCCGCGGCCGCCCAGCCGATCGCGACCGGCGGCGCGGCGGTCGACGTCGCCGCCGAGAAGGCCTCGGCCCCGCAGGCGGCCGCGAGCGGGATCGCCACCGCGGCCGGCCGCAGCAGCCACGTGGGCAGGATCAGGTCGCGGGCGCCCACGAGCCGCACGAGCTCGTCGACGCCCCCCACCGCGATCACGATCACCAGCGGCAGGAGCCACCACGCCGGCGCGGCGCCCGCGAAGCCGGCGGCGTCGGCCCAGGCGAGGGCCGCGAACAGCGCCCCCACGACGCCCGCCACCACGATCCGCGACGCCTTCCCCGCGCCGCTCATGATTCCGGGAGCCCCCCGAACCGCCGTTCGCGTCCGGCGAACGCGCGGAACGCGTCGTCGAGGTCGGCCTCGGTGAAGTCGGGCCAGCAGGTGTCGGTGACCCAGATCTCGGCGTAGCTGCTCTGCCAGAGGAGGAAGTTGCTCAGGCGCATCTCCCCGGCGGTGCGGATCACGAGGTCGGGATCGGGCATGCCGGCCGTGTCGAGCCGCCCGGCGAGCGCGTCTTCCGTGATGGCGGCGGGGTCGAGGCGGCCGGAGCGGCACTCCTCGGCGAGGGCGCGGGCGGCGGCCGTGATCTCGGCCCGCGCGCCGTAGTTGACCGCCAGGCAGAGCAGCATCCCGTCGTTGCCCGCGCACGTCGCCACGGTGCGGTCGAGCGCCGCGAGCGTGGCCTCGGGCAGGCCCGCGCGGCTGCCGATCATGGCCACGCGGATCCGCTCGCGCATCAGGAGCGCCCGCTCCTCGATCATGTATTGCTCGAGCAGCTGCATGAGGAAGTCGAGTTCGGCGGGGGGCCGCCGCCAGTTTTCGCTCGACAGGCAGTAGAGCGTGAGCTGCCCGACACCCAGCCGCGCGCAGTGCTCGGTGACGCGCCGCACGGTGGCCACGCCGCGGCGGTGCCCCTCGATCCGCGGCAGGCCGCGCTGCCGCGCCCAGCGGCCGTTGCCGTCCATGATCACGGCCACGTGCCGCGGGAGGGCGGCCTGCTCCGGGAGCCCGGCCGCTGAGGCGGCCGTCAGGCGTGGGCCGGCGTGGGATGCGGGGGGCGTGGCCATGGCTGCGGCTGGGTGCCTTTCGGGCAGAGGATCGTCTGGGCCCGGTCGGGCCCCACCGAGACCACCGTCACGGGGCGGCCGAGAAGCTCGCCGAGCCGCGCGAGGTAGCGCCGGGCGTTTTCGGGCAGGCCATCATAGCGCCGCACGGCCGTCAGATCCTCCCGCCAGCCGGGAAGCGTCTCGTAGACCGGTTCGGCCCGCTTCACGTCGTCGACATGGCTGGGGAACTGCGTGATCCGCCGGCCGTCGAGGCGGTAGGCGGAGCAGACGGCGATCTCGTCGAACCCGGAGAGCACGTCGAGGAGCATCACGGCCAGTTCGTCGACGCCCGAGAGCCGGGCGGTGTAGCGGGCGGCCACCGCGTCGAACCAGCCGCAGCGGCGCGGCCGGCGCGTGACCGTGCCGTATTCGTTGCCGCGGTCGCGGATGCGCCGGCCCACGTCGTTGTCCTGCTCGGTCGGCATCGGGCCGCCACCGACGCGGGTCGAATACGCCTTCACGACGCCGATCACGCGTTCGATCCACCGGCCCGGCACGCCCGAGCCGCTCGAGATGCCGACGCCCGAGGAGTTGCTGCTCGTCACGAAGGGATACGTGCCGTGGTCGACGTCGAGGAGCGCGCCCTGGGCTCCTTCGAACAGCACCTTCCGCCCCGCCTCGACGGCGTCGAGGAGGAAGGCCGTCGTGTCGCAGACGAGCGGCCGCAGCCGCTCGGCATACCGCCCGTATTCGGCGTGGATCGCCGCCGCGTCGAACTCCGTGCCGAGGAGTTTCGTCTTCAGGGCCGCGATGTGGGCGAGCTGGGCGGGGAACTCGGGGCGGTAGAGGTCGCCGAGCCGGATCGCGAGCGACCGGCCGACCTTGTCGCGGTAGCAGGGGCCGATGCCGCGGCCGGTGGTGCCGATCGGTTCGCCGCCGGAGAGGCTGCCGTCGAGCAGCCTGTCTTCGGCCACGTGCCAGGGAAACACGACGTGGGCCCGGTCGCTCACGAGCAGCTTGCCGGCGATCGTGACGCCGCGCGACTCGAGGCCGTCGATCTCCCCGATCACGGCGGCCGGGTCGAGCACCACGCCGCCGGTGACCACGCAGGTGACGCCGTCGCGCAGGATGCCGCTGGGGATCAGCGAGAGCTTCCACGTCTCGCCACCGGAGACGACCGTGTGGCCGGCATTGGCCCCGCCCGCGTAGCGGACGACGATCTCGTGATCGCCGGTGAGAATGTCGACGAGCTTGCCCTTGGCCTCGTCACCCCACTGCAGACCGACGACGCAGGTGCCGGGCACGACTGGAACGACCTCACGCGGAGAAAGACGGCGCACGCGGTGCGGAGGCTGCCGTCATGAGGCCTCCCCACAAAGCATAAAACCGCCCGAAACCCGGTCAAGGCAAGCCGTCGGGAGCGGCTTCCCCGACCTCGATCCCCTCGTCCGCGAGCAGCCGCGCGAAGGGATCGCCGGCCGCGAGCCGTCGCCGCCACTCGGCCTCGGTCCACCCCACGGGGTCGATCTCGCCGAGCCCATCGCGAGCGTCGCCCAGCAGGTCGATCCGCGCGCGAACCGCCTCGGGCAGTTCGTCGCTGATGACGAGCAGGTCGGTGTCGCTGCCGATGCCGAAGGCCCGCCGCCCGACGGAGCCGAACACGATGCCGCGCACCCGCGTCAGCGGGAGCCTGGACAGATATTCCCGCACCCGCTCCAGCCGCCAGGCCAGCGACAGGCCGGGGGACTCGCGCCACGCGTCGTCACGGCCCGGGCGGATCATGCGGCACCTCGTGCTCCAGATGCTCGACGATCCCCGCCGCGCACTCGACGTGCATTGACGCGTCGGCCCGGTCGAAGTATTCGTGCGGGCTGCCGCTGTCGTAGGCATCGGGATACCGCGTGGGGATGTAGGCCTTGTCGAGTTCGCGTGCGCAGCGGGTGAGATGGTCCGGTGCGTCCAGCACCGCGTCGGCGAGGAGCTTCACCACCGAATGGCCGGTGGCGAGCCCGCCGCTGGCGCGGATGAAGCCCTTGGCGGCCATCTCAGCGGCCTGCTGCGACTTGAAGCAGGCCCAGGCGAAGTCGCCGTCGGCGACGTCCCTGCGGGCCGACGACAGCGTGTGCAGAGCCTGCGACAGGTATCTGGCCCACTCGGCGTGATTGAACATACCGGTTCAAGATACCGTCGGACGAAATCGGCGTCGAACGGCCGTGGTACGGTAGTGAGCATGAAGCAAACCCCGGGCACGGTGTATCACGTCGCGAGCGCGGAAAAGGGGCGGACGCTGGCCGCGTTTCTGCGCGAGAAGCTCGCGGCGAGCTGGGGCCGTGTGCAGAAGCTCGTGCGGTCGCGGCACGTGATGATCCACGGCAACGTCTGCACCGACGTGGGCCGGCGGCTCGAGGACGGCGAGGTGGTGAAGGTGCTCGCCGCGGCCGCCGCCGCGCCGCCGCGGGCCGACGACGTGCGGATCGTGCACCTCGACGACGAGGTGGTGGTGGTCGAGAAGCCGACGGGCGTCACCACGACGCGGCACTCGGAGGAGCGGTCGTGGCCGGCCCGGCGGCGGCAGATCCAGCCCACGCTCGACGAGATGGTGCCCGAGGCGATTCGGCGGCATCTCGCCCGCCGGTTCGGCGTGCGCGGGGGGAAGCCGCGGCGCCAGCCGCCGGTGCGGGCGGTGCACCGGATCGACCGCGAGACGAGCGGGCTCGTCGTATTCGCCCGCACGGTGCCGGCCGAGCGGATCCTCGCCGAGCAGTTCCGGGCCCACACGACGCAGCGCCGCTACCTCGCACTCTGCGTGGGCCGCGTGGGGGCGGGCACGATCCGCACGCATCTGATCCGTGATCGCGGCGACGGCCGGCGGGGCTCGTCGGACACCGACGAGGGCAAGCTCGCGGTCACGCACGTCGAGCCGGTCGAGCACTTCGGCGACGCCTACACGCTCGTGGAGTGCCGTCTGGAAACGGGCCGCACGCACCAGATCCGGATCCACATGGCGGAGACGGGCCACCCGGTGTGTGGCGAGCGGGTGTATGCCGCGCCGCGGAAGCTGAAGGTGGTGGACGACTCGCAGGCCCCGCGGGTGATGCTCCATGCGGCCGAGCTCGGCTTCGTGCATCCGGAGACGGGGGAGGAGCTGCGGTTCGAGAGCCCGCTGCCGGCCGACATGAAGCGCGTGCTGGCGGCGCTCCGGAACACGAACCGCCCGTAGCGGGAAAAAGGTGACAGCCACCATTTGTCTGGAGACCCCGGCTTTCGGCCGGGGCCGTGTCGCCTCCGGCGACCGGCAAATGGTGGC
Source organism: Planctomycetia bacterium (assembly GCA_010027105.1). Classification (GTDB taxonomy): domain Bacteria; phylum Planctomycetota; class Planctomycetia; order Pirellulales; family UBA1268; genus RGVT01. Next base: position 4,215 of record RGVT01000064.1, on the reverse strand, counting down.
TGTCACCTTTTTCACACGACAGGCCTGGAGGCCTGTCGCTACGGCGTTGCGGTCTCGCCCCCGGCCCGCGTGGCGAGCGCCTTCCACACGGCCGGATCGACCGATTCGGTGACGAACTGCCCCGAGCCATCGGCCATGACGACGTTCACGCCGCCCGGGTGCCGGCTCCGGGCCGCTCGCCAGCCGTAGGCGGCGTAGAGCCTGTCGGCCTGGCTCCGCGGCGGGCTCATGAGGCAGCCCATGCAGTCGAGGGTCGAAGCGTTGGGCACAAGACGGTTGTTGAAGAGCGTCGTGCGATATTCCCCGTTCGCCCAGGAAAACCCCCGCGGATCACTGAAGTTCCAGACTGCCGACGCGGCGCAGGACGAATCGGAAAGTGGGGCCGTCATGATGAATTGATACGCATTCGCCGCGGTGGCGTTGCCCGGATTCATCGCCGATGAGTCGCCGAGTAGGCTCTCCGAAAAAGCGAGGGTCTTCGAGAACCCGTCCGTCACGTCCTTCGGGCGGATTTCGGAGTTGATGAAAAACAGCCCGTCGGTGTCGTACGGTGAGCCGTCGCCGCCGCTGCCCGCGCATGCGGCGTAGTTCGTCGGCCCGAAGATCGGCGAGACCGCCGTGCCGCGATCGCTCGGGCAGAGGAACAGCGGCACGACGAGTTTGACGATCGGCTTGTTCTGCGGCGCGATGGCGTCGGGCCGCAGGTCGATGTACAGCGGCACGGAAAGGTCGAGGCCGTCGAGCAGTGCCTGCTGCTCGTAGAACGGCGCGAGAAACGCCAGCGTCGACCAGCGGGCGTGCTGCGCCGTCACCCGCGGGTAGGAGGGAAACGCCTTCGAAAGAGAGCCGATCGGAAGCTTTCGCTGGGCCGTCTCGTAGTTGACCAGGCCCAGGCAGAGTTGCCGAAGGTTGTTGGCGCAGGCCGACCGCCGCCCCGACTCACGCGCCACTTGGACGGCGGGCAGCAGGAGGCCGACGAGCAGCCCGATGATCGCGATGACCACCAGGAGTTCCACGAGTGAAACGCCACGGAGGCGACGGGCGATCAACGGCGCTTCGTCCGCAGTAAAGCGATGCCGGCCGCGCTCAGGCCTGCGAGGCCAAGCACGATTGCCGACGGTTCCGGCACGGGCGTCACAGCGACGACTCCGCCGAGCTGGCCGTAGGAACTGTTGCCGATCATGCCGATCAACCAACCCGAGGAGTCGAACTCGTAGATCAGGCCGCTGCCGGCGACCCCCGCCGTGAGCAGGCCGCCATTGGAGAGCGCTGCGAGCGGCCCGATGTAATCCCTGTAGCCGCTCGACGGATCCTGCGGCGTGTAGGCGTAGGCGATCGTGTTGGTCGCCGTGTTGGAATCGAGCAGGTTCGTCTTGTAGATGATGCCGTTCATCGTGCTCGCGACGTAGAGCGCGTTGCCGGAAAGCGCGAGCCCCGACGGGCCGAACAGGCCGCCCGTGAAGGCTTTGTCGGCCGCGACTTCCGCGGAGAACGTGCCGGACGCACCGAAACGCAGGACGTTGCCGGTCATGACCTGAAAAGTAGGACTTCCAACAGTGGCATCGTAAAACGAGTTGCTTGCGTAGAGCGTTCCATCCGACGCCACGGCGAGCCCGGGCTGATAGGTCTGGGACGTGCCCGACGTGAACGTGCTGATGGCGGCGGTCTGGCCCACGCCCCATCCTGTCACCTCGAGCACGGGGCCGCCGGGCCAGGCGGCATTGCTGCCGGGATAGAAAGAGACCTCGGGATTCCGCCCCACGAGCATGCTGCCGGACGGCGTGAACGCGATGGAGCCGGGACTGACCGGCCCGCCGGAGTACGCGGGGGAGTATCCGTACAGCGACGCGACCGTCGAAATGCTGCCGTCGGCCAACGAATACCGTGCGATCCGGCCGCCATCCGTAGCGTCGCCGACGTAGAGATTGCCGTCCGGGCCCATGGCGAGCGCGGCGGGTTTGTAGAACGTGTCATCCCCCTTGATCTCGCTGATGCCGGCGCCGGGATTCGCCGAATCGAAACGGTACAGGCCGCCGTATTGTTTGCTCACGAAGTACACCGTGTCGGCGTTCGTCGCCGCCGGCACGCTCGCTGCCAGCGCCCAGCCGATGAATCCGATGACACGACAGACACGACCAATCCGCCCGTTCGATACCCGCGCCATCATGCGCTCCACAAGGTTGTGCCCACGGCGTCGCCATGTTCGCCGACGGCTGCGGTCGATGCAAGCACGTGGCCGTCCGGGGGCCCCGGGAAGAAACTTGCCCGACTAGGATTCGAACCTAGACAAAGGGAACCAAAATCCCTTGTGCTACCGTTACACCATCGGGCAGGCGGTCTTCTCCCGCACCATGGTAGACGGTTCCGGCCCGCAGGAAGCGGCGCCGCCGGACGGCAGCATCCGCTAGGCGCTCCGCGCGGTCGGCAGCTCGACCGGGGCGGCCACGTGCGGCGTCGGCTCGTGTGGCCGGGAATCGAGCGCCGACACGCGCGGCGCGGCAGGCGCGGTGTCGGCGATCGTCGGTCCCTTGCCGGCGTACACATGCTGGCACTCGAGCGACTCCGGTGAGCAGAGTTCGACGATCGCCGCCTGGAACTCGGGCTGCTGCCACTTCTCGCGCCACAGGTGAAACCGTTGGCGGCCGGCGGGCATCTCCGCATCGTGATGCCGGATCATCCGCGTGATCGCGGGCTGATAGCGGGCGTAGCCCGTGGGGAGGCACAGGCGGAACTTCTCGTCGAGCGCCGTGTAGCGCCGAGCCGCGGTGTAATGATCGTTCACCTCGCCGAGAATCTGCTGCATTTCGGCCACGGCGGGGCACAGCTCGCGGCGCAGCGCCGGCCCGAAGCAATCGACGAAGATCTCCATCGCGTAGCGGAGGCGTTTGCCGGCGATCCGCACCTTGTGCAGGTGCTCGTAGTCCCTGCCGCGCTCGCAGGCCGCGGCGTCGTTCAGGCGGTCGAGCATCGACGCCAGGATCGGTCGGGCGAAGCCGGCGAGCGTGTTCCGCCCGAGCCCCTTGTAGCGGATCGCGCCGATCGTGGCGGCCATGAAGCGTTCGAAGCCGAAGGGATAGTCGGGCGACGCCTTCTCCAGTCGAGCCTGCGAGGGAATGCGATGCGCGATCGCGTAGCCGACCAGCATGTCGATGCCGGCCCGATCCTCCGGCGCGATCGCCTCCGCCTCCTTCATCAGCCGCGAGATCAGGACGTCCCAATCGCGGGCTTCACCGGCGGCACGGCGCAGGCCCCGCATGTGGCGGCGGCCCGATTTGTAGGCCTTTCTCGGCAGGCACTGGGAAAAGACGTCCAGGGCCGCGCCTGCCCGCCGGGTCGCCACGCGCAGCTCGTGGATCCGCTCGGTGAGCTGTTTTTCCTCCCGCAGGGCCCGCCCCAGGCAATCGCGCACCGCCTCGAAGCGGAACGTCAGGACGCGGCGCGCGGCGTCGGCCACGGGCGTCTCGGCCGTCAGGTCGCTGATCCATTTGCTGTGCATGTCGATTCCATCCCCGGTGTGGTCGGGAGCGACCCCGATGCGTGTCAGCCGGCGCGTCGCTCCAGCACGCGGCTGAGAATTTTCCGCAGCTTGGCATGCTCGATGAGCGGCAGGGCGTCGTGCGGTCGCAGCCAACGTCGCTGGCGGCGGTGCCTCTCGGGCCATCGCTGCTTGACGTCGGTGACCGTCATCCGGAAGACCACCACGCGGTGGACGCGCCCCAGTTTCTCGAACTCGTAGTTTCCCAGCGGTGCTGGCTTGAGCCAGCCGACCAGGCCCGCCTCCTCCCAGGCTTCCTGCAGGGCCGTCTGCCGCAGTTTCGCCCCCCGCTCGTGGTTGCCCTTGGGAACCAGCCAGCGCTTCCCGCTGCTCGACGTGATCAGGCAGATTCGCCCCGAGCGGATGGCGACGACAGCGGCCTGACGGACCGACCCCTCACGCTTCGACATGAATCGCAACCCCCTCACGCTGAATCTCACGGCCGCCACAGGTATCGGCTCGGCCTCACCGAAACTGCATTAGATCCGAACCAAAATCGAATAAAGAAATCGGAATTCGCAATGTTTCCCGGAGGGCCGAAGGGCGAACCCTCCCGGGCCACCTTGCCGGCGGTGGCGGCATAGCCCTGCCGCGGGCTCACGTGCCGCAGAACGTGCGGTACGCGCCGCACCCGGCCGGCGGGCCGGCTCGGAAGGCTGCGGTGGCGGCGGTCGCGTCGA
>RGVT01000063.1 GCA_010027105.1 Planctomycetia bacterium | reverse complement strand
GACGGCCGTCAATGCCCGCCCGTCTTCGAAAACAGGTTGAGCACCGCGACACCCGCCACGATCAACCCCATGCCCGCGATCGCCGGGAGGTCGAGTTTCTGGCCGAAGAAGATCGAGCCGATCGCGGCGATCAGCGTGACGCCCGCCCCGCTCCAGATCGCGTAGGCGACCCCCACGGGCACTTTGTCGAGCGTGAGCGAGAGGAAGAAGAACGCCAGGCCGTAGCCGAGCACGACCAGCCCGCTCGGCAGCGGTTTGGTGAAGCCCGCGGAGGCCTTCAGGAAGCTCGTGCCCACCACCTCGGCCACGATCGCGATCGCCAGGTACAGCCAGTGCATGAATCCCTCTGGAGCCGGAGGCCGGGCGGGCGTGATCGGGTCGGGAGCAACCCGCCGGACTGTACCATGCGGCGGACGAGCGGGCCGTCACCTGGCTTCGATCCGGTACAGGGCCCCGTCGGTGCGCAGGTAGAGCGCCCGGCCGAGGGCCGCCGGCGTGGCGAAGATCTGCCCGTCGAGCCGGTTGGTCGCCAGGAGCTCGAACGTGCGGCCCGGCTTGAAGACGAACGTCTCCCCGGCACGGTTGCCCACGTAGATCCTCCCGTCGGCGAACAGCGGCGACGACGAAAAGTTGCCCCCGAGCCGCTCCGACCAGACCACGCCGCCGGTCCGGGCGTCGAGGCAGGTGGCGATCCCCTTGTCGCTCACGACGTACAGCTCGTCCCCCACCACCAGCGGCGACGGCATGCTCGGCGCACCCCGCGGCTGCCGCCAGGCGATCTCGGGCCCGCGGCCCGCCTCGCCGGGCCGCACGGCGAGCACCTCGGGCTTGGTGAAGCTCGTGCTCATGAAGACGAGCCCGTGCGCCCAGACCGGCCGCGGCACGACCGAGAACCCGAGCACGCCGTAGCTCAGTCGCCACAGCTCGCGACCGCTCTCGGGATCGTAGCCGTAGACCCAGTCGGCGGCGGGAGAGACCAGCACGTCGCGGCCGCCCGCCGACACCACCAGCGGCGTGCCGTAGGCCTTCTTCAAGTCGGGATTGTCCTGGAGCGCACCCGACCGCGGCGTCTTCCAGAGCACGCGGCCGGTGGCGGCGTCGAGGGCGGCGATGAACTGCACGTCGCTGCCGTCGCAGGGGATCACCAGCCGGTCGCGCCACAGCACGGGCGTGCTCCCGGGGCCGTTCATGTGGTCGAGGCGGAGGTCGCGGCTGACCCAGGCCACACGGGCCGACGCGGTGTCGACGCAGGCGGTGCCGTAGTCGCCGAAGTGGCAGTAGAGACGGCCGGCCGCGAGCACGGGCGTGGGCGAGGCGTAGGAATTCAGGGCGTGCACCGGCTGCGGCTTCTCCACGGCGAACAGTGCCACGTCGTGGACGAGCCTGCCGGTCTCGCGGTCGACGGCCAGCGCGTGCATCGTGACGGAGGCGGCCACGTCGACGGGCTGGGTGTTCTTGTTCCCCGCGAGCCGTGCCGCCTTCTCGGCGTCGTCGGCGACGTGCTCGACCGCCGCGGTCATCCACACGTGCGTCTCGTCGAGCACCGGCGACGACCAGCCACGGCCTGGAAGCGGCCGCTTCCAGACGACGTGCCGCATCTCGCTCCACTCGATCGGCAGGTCGCGGGCCGTCGCCGCGTGCCCCTGGCCGTCCGGACCCCGCCACTGCGGCCAGGCGTCGGCCGTGGCCGCCCGGGGGATGCACAGGCACGGCACGATGGCCGCCCACCTCGTGAAGCTCGTGCCCGCTCTTCGAATCGGCGCGTATCCCACGGCGGTCATCATGCCGCGGCGCACGCGGGAGGGAAACCGCCCCGGCGACGACCGTGCAAAAAAAGGCCGTGGACCGGCCGATTTCGGGGTTGGGAACGGATTCGACCGACTGCTATCGTCTCCAGACGCCCTCCGCCGGCCTCCCTCATGCCGCCCCACCGTCTTCAGCCCCGTGCGCCAGGCCTCGCCGGCCTGCTGGTGGCCACCGCCCTCACGGCCCTGGCCGCGGCCGAGCCCCCCGCGATGCGCGTGGAGAGCGAGGTGTTCGTCGACCGTGCGGCCGAGCCCGTCTCGCGCAGCCTGACGCTGTTTCGCGACGGCCTTGCCTGGGACTTTCTCGACGGTGCCGCCCCCGACGCCGCCGGCGAGATCGTGCTCCACGACCCGGCCCGCGAGCGGCTCGTCGTGATCGACCCCGCCCGCAACGTGAAGACCGTCGTCGAGGCGGTGAGGCTCGATCGCCTGGCCGCGTCGCTCGCGTCGTGGGCGCGTCGCTCGGACGACCGCCTCGTGCGCTGGGCCGGTGGAGCCGACTTCGCCGAGGCGCTCGTGGAGAAGGAGCGGAAGGTCGAGCTGGCGGGGCCGCGGGCGCGATACGAGGTCGCCTACGACACGGCCCCCTCGCCCGACGCCGCCGAGCGCTACGGGCGGTTCGCCGACGCCGCCATCCTCCTCCGCGCGCTTCTGCACCCCGGCGGCGTTCCCCCCTTTCCCCGGCTGGCCCTCAACCGTCGGATCGCGGCGGCCGGGGGGATTCCCACGGCGGTCACGCTCGAACTCGACCCGCGCGGCGGGCTCGTCGCGGGCGGCCCCCGGGTGCTGCGGTCGGTGCACAAGTTCCATCCGCGGCTCCTCGCGGCCGATCTCGACCGCCTCGAGGACGCCGAGGCCCGCGTGGCCGTCGCCGAGGAGGTCGATCTGGCCGCGTACGCGGAGCCCGCCACGGCGCGGCCTGTCACGGCCGCGAAGTGAGCGGCGGCGCCATCGGCACAACATGTCCATCCGGCGTGCCTCCCGCACGGCCCAAGAAAGTCACCGCGACCGGACGATGTTTCCCGCGGGGCACATCTTCCCCAGCCGTGCACGACGGCCCTTCCAGATCATTCCCCCATCATTCCGGAGGCTTCCATGCTCGTTCTCTCCCGCAAGCAAAACCAGCGGATCCGCGTCGGCGACTCGGTGGTCGTGACGGTGGTGCGCGTCAGCGGCGACAAGGTCCGGATCGGGATCGAGGCGCCGGGCACGATGCGGGTCTTGCGGGAGGAGCTCGACGAGGACCGGCTGGGCGACGTGGTGCTCGAGCCGACGAACGACCTCCCGATCCCGCGGCTGCTGCGGTTCGTGGGCTGACGGTGTCGAACGCCGGGCGGGAACGCGGACGGAGCCGGGTGCCGCCGGTGGCCTGGGTGGCCGCCGCGGTGGGCGGGGTGCTCCTCCTCGCGGCCCTCGGGCTCAAGCACGAGCCGGCGATCTTCTCGGGCGCGCCGACGGGCCCCGAGGCCGATCGGGCCGCGGCGCGGCTGGTCACCAAGGGGTCGGCCCTGCATGCCGCCCTGGGTCGGAGCGGTCCCTGGGGCGCGGCGTTCACCGACTCCGAAGCCAATGCCTGGCTGGCGACCGACCTGCCCCGCAACCACCCGCGGCTCCTCCCGCGCGGCTTCGCCGACCCCCGGGTGCGATTCCACCCGCGGCACGTGGAGGCGGCGGTGCGGCTGGGGTCCGGCCCGCTCTCGACCGTGGTGTGGTGCGATCTCGAGGTGTCGCTCCGCGGCGTCAACCAGCTCGGCATCGCGGTCGCGGCGGCGTCGGCGGGCCTCCTGCCGCTGCCCACGCGGCCGGTGCTGGCGGAGATCGCCCGGCGGATCGCGGCGGCGGGCGCGGCCACGGAACTCAGGCCCCTGGATGGCAGGATCGTGCTCGTCGTCTACATTCCCGGCGGGACCGCCGCCGCCGGCCCCCGCTGGCGGCTGGAGTCGCTGCGGGTCGACGCGGGCGAAGCGTTCCTCGCCGGCACGACGGTCGCCGAACAGGCCGCGGCCGGAGAGCCGGCGGACCACTGACACCGGGCGGGCGACCAGGGAGCGACCGATGACGCGACTGACGTTTTGGGGGGCGGCGGGAACGGTGTCGGGATCGCGGCATCTGCTCGAGTCCGACGGCCACCGCGTGCTCGTCGACTGCGGGCTCTTCCAGGGGGAGAAGCGGCTGCGGGAACGGAACTGGGAGCGGTTCCCGGTGCCGGCCGACACGCTCGACGCGGTCGTGCTCACGCACGGCCACATCGACCACTCGGGCTGGTTGCCGCGGCTGGTGCGCGAGGGCTTCAAGGGGCCCGTCTACACCACCCCCGCCACGGCCGACCTGCTCGGCCTGTTGCTCTACGACTCGGCGAAGTGCCAGGAGGAGGACGCCCTGTATGCCAACCGCAAGGGCTACTCGCGGCACCGCCCGGCGTTGCCGCTCTACGACGAGCGCGACGTCGACCGCACGCTGCGGCTGGTGAAGGACGTGCCGCGCGGGCGGTGGTTCGATCCCGCCCCGGGCATCCGCTGCCGCTTCCACGAGGCGGGGCACATGCTCGGCAGCTCGTTCGTGGAGACGGAGGCCGCGGGCCGGCGGATCGTCTTCTCGGGCGACGTCGGCCGCTACGACGCGCCGCTCTACAAGGATCCGGCCCCGCCCCCGCCCTGCGACTACCTCGTCTGCGAGAGCACCTACGGCGACCGCGACCACCCGGCCGTGCGGCCGCTCGACGACCTCGAGGCCGCGACGAAGGAGGCGATCGCCCGCGGCGGGATGATGCTCGTGGCCTCGTTCGCGATCGGGCGCTGCCAGCAGCTCGTCTATCTGCTGCGCACGCTGATGGCGGCGGGGCGGATCCCCGAGATCCCCGTGTGGATCGACTCGCCGATGGCCGTCGACGCGATGGAGGTCTTCCGCCGCCACGGCGCCGAGCACGATTTCTCGGAGGCCGCGACGGCGGGCGTGGCCGCGTCGCTCGCGTCGCCGTTCGTGCACATGGCGAAGACGGCCAACGAGTCGAAGGCGATCAACGCCCACGACGGGCCCGGCGTCGTCATCGCCTCGAGCGGCATGATGAACGGCGGCCGGATCCTCCACCATCTGGCCCGGCGGCTCCCCGACCCGGCGACGACGGTGATCGTGGCCGGGTTCCAGGCGGCCGGCACCCGTGGCCGCAGCCTCGTGGACGGGGCCCGGTTCCTGCGCATCCACGGCCGCGACATTCCGGTGCGGGCCGCAGTCCGCAGGGTCGACGCCCTCTCCGGCCACGCCGACCGCCGCGAGCTCGCCCGCTGGCTCACCGGCCTCCCGGCCCCGAAACGCACGTTTCTCGTCCACGGGGAGCCGCCGGCGGCCCGGGGCATGGCAGAATTGCTGCACGACACCCGCGGCTGGGAAACGTCCGTTCCGGCCATCGGAGACGGCTTCGACCTCGCCTGACGCGTTTCGCCATGAAGAAAAAATCGAAGCCCCGCCCGGCGCGGCCCTGCAGCGAGATCCCCGCGCAGCTCCTCGGCGACGACACCGCGCTCGCCGCCGAGAACATGGAGGCGATCCTCGGCTCGCCGAGCAACGTGCTGGCGATGGACGACCGCGCCCTGCTCGACAAGGTCGAGATGCGGGGCGTGCGGATGCTGCTCGAGCTCAACAAGCCGGAACTGGCCCTGCGGGCCCACGCGATCACCTCGACGGTGATCGTGTTCGGCGGCACCCAGATCGTCGAGCGGGCCGCGGCCGAGCGGCGGCTCGCGGAGGCCCGCCGGGCCCTCGAGGGGGCGCCGCTCGACCGGGCGCTCTCGCGCGAGGTCGCGCGGAGCGAGCGGCTCCTCGAGCGCAGCCGCTACTACGACGCCGCCCGCGAGTTCGCCCGGCTCGTCTCCATCGACAACCAGTGCGACGACCGGCGCGAGTTCGTGATCGTCACCGGCGGCGGCCCGGGCATCATGGAGGCGGCCAACCGGGGCGCCTTCGACGTCGGCTGCCAGTCGATCGGGCTCAACATCAAGCTGCCGGCCGAGCAGCAGCCCAACCCGTTCATCACGCCCGAACTCTGCTTCCAGTTCAAGTATTTCGCGCTGCGGAAGTTCCACTTCATCCTCCGGGCCGCGGCGGTCGTGCTCTTCCCGGGGGGCTTCGGCACGCTCGACGAGATGTTCGAGACGCTCACGCTCCGCCAGACCCACCGCATGCAGCCGGTGCCGATCATCCTCTTCGGCCGCGAGTACTGGTCGCGGATCATCGACTTCCGGCAGATGGCCGACGACGGCGTGGTCGCCGACGAGCACCTCGACCTGTTCAGCTGGGCGGAGACGGCCGAGGACGCCTGGCGGCAGATCGTGGAGTTCCACGAGCGCACGCCGCCCCCGCAGGCGTAGGCCGCGTCGGGCGGGGAGAGCGATCGTCGCCGGCTCACGCCGGCACGGCCGTCGGCAGGTGGATCGTGAACGTGCTGCCCGTGCCCGGCGTGCTGTCCACCGCGACCGCCCCGCCGTGGGCCTGCACGATGTGCTTGACGATCGAGAGCCCGAGGCCCGTGCCGCCGAGCTGCCGGCTGCGGGCCCGGTCGACGCGGTAGAACCGCTCGAAGATCCGCGGCAGGTGCTCGGCGTCGATGCCGCAGCCCTGGTCGCGGACGCGGATCCGCACCGCCGGCCCGTCGGCGGCGGGCTCCTCGGCGGCTTCGACCCACACCGTGCTCCCCGGCTCGCTGTACTTCACGGCGTTGTCGACGAGGTTGATCACCGCCTGCTCGAGCAGCGCCGGGTTGAGGTCGGACTCGAGCGTACCGTCGCAGGCCACCTCGATCGCGACGCCGCGTTCGCGGGCCCGCAGCTGGCAGCCGGCGACGGCGGCGGAAAGCACGGAGATCACGTGCACGCGGTCGAGCGGCAGGTTGCCGGCCCCCTCGCTCTGCTCGATCCGCGACAGTGCGAGCAGATCCTCGATGATCGCCTCGAGCCGCTCGGCCTGCCGGGCCACGATCCCGAGGAACCGCCGGTTGTCGACCGGGTCGTCGGCCGCCCCGTCGAGCAGTGTCTCGAGGAAGCCCTTGATCGACGCGATCGGGGTCTTGAGCTCGTGCGACACGTTCGCCACGAAGTCGCGCCGCACGTTTTCCAGCCGCTGGATCTCCGTGACGTCGTTGAGCACGATCACGGCGCCCCCCTCGCCCGACACGTCGCGGAGCGCCGTCCCGCGCAGGCGGATCGTGCGGTCGTCGACGCCGCGGATCACGAGGTCGTCCTCCACCGGCTCGCGGCAGTCGATCGCCAGCAGCGCGAACCGCCGCAGGTCGGGGTTCCGCACCACCTCCTGCAGCGGCCGGCGCAGCACGCGGGCGGGGTCGAGCCCGAGCAGTTCGGCGGCCCCCCGGTTGATGCTCACGATCCGCTGCCGGGCGTCGATCGCGAGCACCCCCTCGAGCATGCTCCCGAGCACCGCCTCCTGCTGCGTGCCCTGGCGGCCGATCGTCAGGCCGCGCTCCACGAGCTGCTCCCGCAGGCCGGCGAGCGCGCAGGCGAGTTTCGCGAGTTCGGCGGCCTCGGGCACCGGCAGCGGGGCGTCGAATTCGCCCGCCGCCAGCCGCGCGGCCGACTCCGAGAGGTCGCCCACGGGCCGCGCGGCCCGCCGCGCGAGCACGAGCCCCCCGGCCAGCGCCGCGAGCGCCGCGACGAGATAGCCGCCGAGCAGCCGGCGCTGCGCGACGGCGAGCTCGCGGTCGGCGGCGGCCGTGTCGGCCGTGACCTGCACGATGCCCGCCGGGGCCCCCGCCGGCCCGAGGGGGACCGCGACGGTGTGCACCCGCCGGCCGGTGGCCGCGTCGTAGCGGCTGTCGCGGGCCACCCCGCCGGCCCGGGCCGCCTCGAGGAGCGCCGCCGTGGCCGCCTGCCAGCCTTGCCCTGATCCTTCCGATGCCGCCGCCGGAGCGGCCCGCAGGAGAGTCCCGTCGACGGCGAGGAGATCGAATCGCACGCCGGCCGTGCGGGCGATCTCGCCGGCGGCGGCCGTGAACGACTCGTCGGTGATGGCGGCGGGGTCGGGCGGCAGGAGGTCCGCCAGCCCCACGGCGGCGTCGGCCATGCGCCGCAGCTGCGAGTCGTCGGCCAGCCGCGCCAGCTGCACCGACGAGATCCAGAAGCAGGCGCTCAGCACGACCGCCACGAGCGCGCACCAGCCGGCGAACAACTGCCAGACGAACCGCGTTCTGGGCATCGACGGCCGTGCTCCGGGATCACGCCCGGAACCGGTATCCCACGCCCCGGACGGTTTCGATGTAGGAACCGAAGTCGCCGAGTTTTTTGCGCAGGCCGGCGACTTGCACGTCCACCGAGCGCTCCGTCACAGGATAATCCTCCCCCTTGACCGCGTCGACGATCTGCGTGCGGGTGTAGGCCCAGCCCGGCCGTTTGGCCAGAAACTGCAGGAGGGCGAACTCGGTGTAGGTCAGGTCCAGGGGCCTGCCGGCGAGCGTCGCCTCGTGCCGCCCGGGGTTGATCGACAGCTCGTGCACGTCGATCGTGGTTTCCAGCTCGGACCGCAATTGGTTCTCGCGCCTCCGGAGCAGGGCCTTGACCCGGGCCGAGAGCACCCGCGGGCTGAACGGCTTGGCGATGTAGTCGTCGGCGCCCCGGTCGAGGCCGGCCACCATGTCCCCCTCCTCGCTCTTGGCGGTGAGCATGATGATGGGGATGTCGCGGGTCTTGGAATCGCCCTTCAGCCGGCGGCAGACCTCGAGGCCGTCGACGGCCGGCAGCATGAGGTCGAGCACGATCAGGTCCGGGGGCTGCCTGCGGGCGGCCTTGAGCGCCTCCTCGCCCGTCTCCACGCAGGTGACCTTGTAGCCCTCGCGGGTGAGGTTGTAGCGGACGAGTTCGAGCAGGTCCTCCTCGTCGTCGACCACGAGGACGGACTGCCCGGGAACGGCCTCGGAGGGCCTCGACTTGGTCATGGCACATCCCGCGACGCTGGTGGTGGATCCGACCATGTCCCGAGTGTAGCCGGGGCGGGGGCCCGCCAAAAAGGGTTAGATTTCCGTGAAGGTCACGTCAGCAGCAGATCCACGTCTTCGGCGGTCAGTGTGGCGAGCATGCTGTCGTCGGCCCGCACGATCGAGTCGGCGAGCTCCCGCTTGCGGTCCTGGAGCGCGAGGATCTTCTCCTCGACGGTGTCCCGCGCGATCAGGCGGTAGGCGAACACCGGCCGCGTCTGGCCGATGCGGTGGGCGCGGTCCACGGCCTGGGCCTCGACGGCCGGATTCCACCACGGGTCGAGGATGTAGATGTAGTCGGCGGCGGTGAGGTTGAGCCCCTGGCCGCCCGCCTTGAGGCTCACGAGAAACAGCCGGCAGTCGGGATCTTCCTGGAAGCGATGGACCCGGGCCTGCCGGTCGGTCGTCTTGCCGTCGAGGTATTCGTAGACGGTGCCGCGGGCGTCGAGCCGACGGCGCAGGATCGAGAGAAAACTGGTGAACTGGCTGAACACCAGCACCTTGTGCCCCTCGTCGATCACCTCGTCGAGCTGCTCGAGCAGCACGTCGAGCTTCGCGGCGGGCTCGTCGACCCGCGCCGGATCGATGAGCCCGGGGTGGCAGGCGGTCTGCCGCAGGCGGAGGAGGGCCTCGAGCACCGCGATCCGCGCCCGGCCGATCCCGAGCCGGCCGATCCGCCCGGAGAGCTCCTGCCGGTAGTGCTCCCGCAGCTCGTCGTAGGCCCGGCGCTGGGCGTCGCCGAGTTCGCAGAAGATCGTCTGCTCGGTCTTCGCGGGCAGGTCGGCGAGCACCTGGGCCTTCGTGCGGCGCAGCAGGAAGGGCCGCACCGCGCGGGCCACGATCTCGGCGGCGCCCGCACCGCGGCCCCCGGACAGGAACTGCCGCAGCCGCGCCGCGCTGCCGAGCTGGCCGGGGTTCAGGAACTCGAAGATGCTCCACAGTTCGCCGATGTGGTTCTCGACCGGCGTGCCGGTGAGTGCGAGGCGCTGGCGGGCCTTGAGCAGGCGGCAGGCCTTCGCCGCCTGGCTGGCCGCGTTCTTGATCGACTGGGCCTCGTCGAGCACCACGTAGTCGTATTCGGCCGCGCGGTGCCGCAGCACGTCGCGGCGAAGCGTGCCGTAGGTGGTGAGGACGAGGTCGTGGTCGGCGAGGGCGGCGGGGTCGTCGCCCCGGTCGGACCCGGTGTGGTTGAGCACCCGCAGGCCGGGGGCGAACCGCCGCGCCTCCTCGACCCAGTTGAAGACCAGGCTCCGCGGCACCACGACCAGCGACGGCCGGTGCGGGGTCCCGCCGGCCCGCACGAGGGCCTGCCGCCGCACGAGCATGGCGAGCACCTGGATCGTCTTGCCAAGGCCCATGTCGTCGGCCAGGCAGCCTCCGAGGCCGGTGCGTTCGAGGAAGGCGAGCCAGCCGAGACCCTCCCGCTGGTAGTGCCGCAGCGTCCCGACGAAGCCGGGCGGCTCGGCCTCCGCCTCCGGCCGCTCCCCCCGGGCGAGCTCCGCCCGGATCGACTCGAACGCGTCGTCGACCCGCGACCGCGGCTGACCGGCGAGCAGGGCGTCGAGCAGCGCCACCTGGATCCGGCCGTACCGCAGCCGGCCTTCGTGTCGTTCCGCCAGCGCCACCATCGGCTCGACCTCGGCGGCGAATCCGTCCGGCAGGATCCCCACCGAGCCGTCGGGGAGGGGGACCGACCGCTCCCCCCTGGCGAGCGCCTCGAGCAGGGCCGGCATCTCCGCGACCACGCCGCCGAAGTCGACGCTGCCGGACAGTTCGAACCAGTCGATGCCGCTCGTCACGTTCCACGACACGCTGCCGGCGGGCCGGTAGCGGCGGCCGGCCACCTCGACGGCCCACCCCTCGGCGGCGAGCTGGGCGACGGACGCATCGAGCCGGGCG
>RGVT01000062.1 GCA_010027105.1 Planctomycetia bacterium | reverse complement strand
GGCGCGGGTGGGCTGGCTGACGAGCGCCGCGGACGCCCCCGACGCACGGCGGCTGGCGGCGAACCGCGATCTCGTGATCGTGCCGATGCCCGCCGATCCCGACGCCTACGCCGCGGTGCTGTACGCGACGCTCCACGCCCTCGACAAACGCGACCTCGCCGCGATCGTGGCCGATCCTCTCCCCGACACCGACGCCTGGCGGGCCGTCCGCGACCGCCTCAGCCGCGCCGCCGCGACGTGAGCGTTCGTGCCGCACCGGGCACCGGTGGGGCACGGCCGACGAGTCACTGCGGCGCGAGGCTGCGGCCGCGCCAGCTCGTCTTGAGGCCGAGGAGCCTGCGGGCCAGCGCGTACCATTGGATCGCGAGGAACACGGCGATCGCGACGGGCTGGGCGAAGGCGCTCGTGAGGCTCTGCCCGAACCGCGTCGCCTCGACGAGCCGCGGCACCAGGGCGAGCCCGCAGGCGATCCACGCGACGGCGAATGCCCACGCCGGCCAGTCTCGGCGGTCCGTCACGAGCCCGGCGGCCACGAGGGCGAAGGGGAGGATCTGGCCGGCCGCGAGCAGGACCGTGAACGGGAGGATCGTGGCCGGGGCACCGATCCCCTCGGTGGCGTTCTTGGCGAGGCCGCGCCACGCGTCGAGGCTGCTGGCGTACATCCGGCAGGAGGCGATGTCGGAGGCGTCGAACACGTCGGTCGCGAGGCCCGCACGGCGGTAGGCCCGCGGCAGCATGATGCCGTCGTGGAGCGACGCCCTGATCGCCGCGTGCCCCCCCGCCCGCTCGTAGGCGGCCCGCGTGGTCACGAACCACTGGCCGCAGCCGGCGGCGAGTCCGGGCGAGCCGTCGCGCCGGCTGCGGGCGAGCGGCAGGAAGCCGAGCAGCACGAAGTGGATGAGCGGCAGCAGCAGCCACTCCAGGAACGAGCCGGTCATCTGCCGCGGAAACCCGCTCACGAGCGCCGCGCCGGAGGCGTCGAGGCACGCGAGGGAGCGGGCGACGGCGTCTGGCCGCGGGGTGACGTCGACGTCGAGAAACACCCAGGTGTCATGGGCCGCCGCGCGCGAGAGCTGCCAGCAGGCGTGCTGCTTCCCGCACCAGCCGGCGGGCAGTGGAGCACCATGCACGAGCCGCACTCGCCCATCGCCCTCGGCCAGCCGCTCCACTGCCGCGGCCGTGCCGTCGGTCGAGTCGTCGTCGAGCACCACCAGTTCGAGATCGACGCCGCGGCTCGCGAGCACGTCGCGGGCGAGCCGCTCGATCGCCGCGGCCTCGTTGCGGGCGGGCGCGAGCACCGACACCCGGCGTGGCGGGCCGCCGGACGGCACGGGGGGCGCCGGGCGGAAGTGGCGGAGGTTCGCGAGCGTGATCGCGGCCGGCAGCATCGCACACGCGCATGCCACGACGGCGAGCAGCCCCACGGCGACCGGGCTCATCGGTCCGCCTCACCGCCATGCGAGGCGTCGAATCGCTCGCCACGGCACCAGGCGCCCGTGCGCCGGATGAGGTCGTAGACGCCGCCGACGCCGACGCGTCCGGCGAGCAGCGTGCGGAAGGCGGCCGGATCGCGACGACGGGCCGCGGCGGAGAGCCTGTCCTGCGTGGCCTCGAGGGCGCCGGCGAGAACGGATTCCCACTCCTCGGCCGACCGCCCGTCGGCCCCCGCGGCGCGGATCGCGGGCCCGAAGGCGACGAGCGCCTCGGGCAGGCGTTCGGTCCAGAACGGGTACTCCACCGCGCAGGGAACGACGAGCCCGCCGGAACGACTCTCGATCGCGTGGGCCACGCCGGGGCGAATGCACACCGGCCGCTCGCGGGGATCGACGAACTCCCCCTGCGACGTGATCCAGAAGATCACGTCCGGGCGCGTGGCCGCCGCCTTCGCCATCCGCAGGAACCGGGCCGAGCCGCGCCACGTGCCGGGCTCGATCCCGATGAAGCCGATCCGCTCCATGAATCGATACTTGCCGAGCGCACCGGCGTCGATCGGCCCGTAGTTCATCCGGTCGGGATAGAGGGCCTCGCCGACGAGGAGGAACACGAGCGGATCCCACCAGCTCGGATGATTCGTGTAGAAGATGACCGGCTGGCCGGTGATGTCGGGCCGATCCGGCACGGGCGAATCGCCGCGCAGCAGCCGGACGGCGTGGAAGTGGCGGCGGAGATAACGCCGCACGTAGAACATGAACCAGCCGTGGATCGGACGCGAGAACGGCGGCAGGTCGTGCTCGTGCAAGGGACCCGTTCCGGTCACACGGCGCAGGGGACGCACCGGTCGCCCGCGTGGTCGACGAGTTTGTCCTGGTCGACGCAGTCGGCGGCGATCCAGCCCGACATCAGCACCATCGGCATGCCCGGGCCGGGGTGCGCCGAGCCGCCGGCGAGGTACAGCCCCTCCACGTCGGGCGAGCGGTTCGCCGGCTTGAAGGCGCCGAAGAACCGGCCGTGGCTGGCGAGGCCGTAGATCGCGCCGTCGAGCACGTGGTAGCGGTCGTTGATGTCCTGCGGCGTCAGCGCCCGCTCGCACACGATGTGCCGCTCGAGGTTCTCGAGGCCGGCCGTCCGTTCGAGCTTGTCGATGATCCGGTCGCGATACGCGGGCAGCATCCGCGACCAGTCGTGGTGCGGCCGGAGGTAGGGCGTGTGCACGAGCACGTAGAGCGCCTCGCCTCCCGCCGGTGCCACCTCGGGCTCGGTCACGGCCGGCGCGCAGACGTAGCAGGTGGGGTCCGGGGCGGGCTCGCCCTTGCGGTAGATCGTCTCGAACTCCTCGTGCGGATCCTCGGAGAAGACGAAGTTGTGGTGGATGAGCTGCTCGTAGCGGCGGTCGAGGCCGAGGTAGAGCACCACACCCGAGCAGGCCGGCTCGTACTTCCGTCGCCGCAGGAACCGCGCCCGGGCCGACCCGTCGACGAGCTCGCGGTGGGTGCGGACGCTGTCGGAGTTGCTCACGACCGCGCCGGCCGGGATGAAGTCGCCCCGCGCGGTCTCCACGCCGCGGGCCCGGCCCCCTTCGACGACCACCCGCCGGATCGGCGTGCGGGTGCGGATCTCGACGCCCAGGTCGACCGCCAGGCCGGCGAGCGCCCGGGGCACGGCGCCGGTGCCCCCGCGGGGATACCAGACGCCGTCGTGCGCCTGCATGTGGGCGATGCCGCAGAGCACGGCGGGCGAGGCGTCCGGGGCGCTGCCCACGTACTGCGTGAAGTGGTCGAGCATCTGCGCGGCCCGCTCGTCGGGGACGAAGGCCCGCACCGTGCCGGCGACGCTGTGGCCCGGCCGCATCCCCATCACCTCCCTGAAGACCGAGAGCGTCATGCTGCGGCGGGGGTCGAACATGTCCTTCATGCCGCCGACGTTCCGCCAGAAGAAGAAGTCGTTGGAGAGCCGGTGGAGCCGCTCGGCGAGTTCCATGAATCGCGCGTAGCCGGAACCGGAGCCGCTGCCCGGGGCGTAGCCGTCGAGGATGCGCCGCATCTCGGCCACGTCGGCCACGAGGTCGAGCGTGGTGCCGTCGGAGAAGAAGCTCCGCCACTGCGGGTCGAGCGGCACGAGGTCGAGCGCCGAGGCGAGGTCACGGCCGGCTTCCGCGAAGATCCGCTTGAGCACGCCGGGGATCGTGAGGATCGTGGGCCCCATGTCGAACCGAAAGCCCCGTTCGGTGAGCACCGCCGCCTTCCCCCCGACCCAGGCGTTGCGCTCGCAGAGCGTCACGGCGTAGCCCCGGGCGGCGAGCGTGCAGGCCGCGGCCAGGCCGCCGAGGCCGCCTCCCACAACGACCACCCTGTCGTGCCCCGTGCCTCCGCGCTGCCGCGACGTGTTCATGACTGCCTTCCTTCGGCTGCGAAACGGTTCGTTTTCCGGGTCAGACGGCGGCGGCGTGGTGCGGGCGCGGGGCCCGGGCGGGGCTCTGTTCCGGGCCGTCGCGCGGAATCCCGAGGTCGTCGAGGAGCAGGTCGGTGGTGATCCGGGCCGACGAGTAGATCACCGGCAGGCCGCTCCCGGGGTGCGTCCCGCCCCCGACGAGGTAGACGCCGTCGAGGTCCTCGAACCTGTTGTGCGGCCGCTTGTGGAGCATCTGGCCGAGGTCGTGCGCGAGGTTGAACGTGGCGCCGCGGTAGATCTCGTAGTCGTCCTGCCAGTGGTCGGGCGTGATCATCCGCTCGTGGCGGATGCGATCGCGCACCCCGTGGATGCCGATCCGCTCGAGCTGGTCGAGGGCCACCTCGCGGTAGCGCGGGGCCTCGCGTCGCCAGTCGACGTTGGGGTGGCGGTGCGTCACGGGGATCAGGAGGTAGAGCGTGCTCGACCCGATGGGGGCGAGCGTGGGGTCGGTCACCCCGGCGTTCTGCACGTACATCGACGGGTCGCGGGAGAGCACGCGGCGGGTCTCGATGTCGGCGAGGTTCTCCCGGTAGTTTTCCGCGAGATAGATGGTGTGGTGCGGCACCTCGTCGTAGCGGCCGTCGATGCCGAGGTAGAGCATGAACGTGGAGCACGAGAACCGCGTGGCGGCGATCTTCCGGTCGTTCCACCGCCGGCGGAGATGGTCGGGGACCAGCCGCGTCATGCCGCGGGCGAAGTCGGCGTTGAACACCGTGGCGTCGGCGGGGTAGGCGGCCTGCGCGGTGCGGGCCGCCGTCACGCGACGGCCGGAGAATTCGAGCGATTCGACCGGCTCGCCGTAGCGGATCTCGACGCCCATCTCCCGGGCGATCCGCGCCATCGCCGCCGACACGGCCCCGCAGCCGCCGACCGGATGGTAGACGCCGTGCTCGTATTCCAGGAACGAGAGGATCGAAAACAGGCTCGGGCAGCGGAACGGCGACATCCCCAGGTATTTCGACTGGAACGTGAACGCCAGACGCACCCGCTCGTCGCTGAAGAACGATCCGAGTTCCGCGTCGAGGCTCTTCCAGGGCTTGAGGAGCGGCATCAGTTTGAGCAGGTCGGGCGTCGCCAGGTCGATCCAGCTCTCGAACGGCTGCTCGAGGAAGGGGGCGAAGCGGGAGAACTTCTCACGGTTGGCCGCCATGAACCGCGTGAACGCCCCGCGGTCGGCCGGCGAGAGCCGCGACACCTCGGCCTCCATCCGGGCGACGTCGGGCGTGGCGAGCAGTTCGCCGCCGGCCCCGAACACGAGCCGATACTGCGGGTCGAGCCGCACCATCTCGACCTCGTCGCGGAGGTCGTAGCCGCAGGCCGCGAAGATGTCCGCCAGCACGCGCGGGTAGAGGAAGAACGTGGGGCCGAGGTCGAACCGGAAGCCCTCGGGCGACGTGAGCGTGCTCGTGCGACCGCCTGGCACGGGAAGCCGCTCCAGCACCCGCACCCGCAGCCCGGCCCGGGCGAGAAGCATGGCCGACGCCAGGCCTCCCGGCCCGGCACCGATGATGTTGACCGCGCGCGTCATCCGCACCCTTCCGAGACCGGGTGCCGACGGCCGTCGCCTCCGCCACCGACACGTTGCATGACGCCGTACTATAGGACGCGGCGCGGGGTGGTCAACCGGTGGGGCGGCGGCTCAGTAGGAGGGATAGAAGGCCGTCCGGACCGGCCGATAGGCCCCGAGGGGGCCGCGCCGGTAGAGCGGCACCGCCACGGCAGCCGGCGCGTAGTATGCCGTGACCGGGGCGGCGACCATCGCCGGAGCCACCGGTGCGTAGAAGGAGGTGGTGGCGACGGGGGCCGGTGGGGCGTAGGTGGGCGCCACGAAGGTCGGCGCGTAGAAGGCCGTCACTGGAGTGGCGACCGGCGCGACGGCGACGGGCATGGCGACCGTTTCGAAGATCGGCGGGCTGTAGGCCGAGACCGCCGCGTAGTTGCCGGCCGGCGTGTAGTTGGCCACGAAGGGCCCCGCGGCCGGAGCGAACATCGTCACGACCGGGCGGTAGACGATGGCCTGGGCCGAGGCGCCGACCGCGGTGCACGAGGCGCAGAGGAGGACGGCGGCGGAGGCGAGCCGAGCGGTGGACATGGCATGACTCCCTGCGGGCGGGCTGTTCGAAACACGCGACCCTCACAAGAATACGCCGCCGGTTCCCGGTCCGCAAACCGCCGTCAAACTCCGCCACGAGCCTCGTGAACCTGGGCAGGGCACGTCGGGTGCGCGGGGCCCCGGGCCGGATTCGATGCGGCCCCGATGAGCGGCTCCTTCTCCCCTCGGAGACGACACGTTGAACTCCCGGTCGCCCGCTCCCCACTCCGGCGGCTTCCTGCCTCTCGTCGTGCTCCGGGCCTTCACCGTCGTCAACGACAATGTGCTGCGCTGGCTGGCGATCGGGCTCGGCAAGAAGGCGGTGACGGGAGGCGGGGTGGCGCTCGTCCTGACGCTCGGCACGGCGGGCTTCGTCCTCCCGTTCGTGCTCCTCGCCTGGCTCGCCGGCTGGCTCGCGGATCGCCATCCGAAACGCTCGGTGATCGTGTGGTGCAAGGCGGCCGAGATCCTGATCGCGGCCGCGGCCGCGGGGGCCGTGGCCTGGGGCGTGCGGTCGGGGGCCGTGTGGTTCGGTCTGCCCGCCGGACTGTGGGCGCTCCTCGCATCCGTCGCGGTGATCGGCTGCCAGGCGGCGCTCCTCGCGCCGAGCGTGATCGGCACCATCCCCGAGACCGTTCCCTCCCGCAGGCTTCCGCAGGCCAACGGGATCTTCGCCCTCGTGACCCTCGCCGCCACGCTCGTGGGCATGGCGCTCGGCAACTGGCTCGCGGACCACACGACCGTGCCCCAACCGGGTCAACTCCATTCTGCCCCGCTGTGGCTCCACGCGGTGCCGTCGGCGGCAGTCCTCGTGGGCCTCGGGGTGGCGGGGTGGCTGGCGGCCCTCGGTCTGGCCCGCCGGCCGGCCGCAGATCCCAGCGCGCCGCCTCCCAGGAACGCGTTCGCCCGCTCCTGGGCCGACCTCGAGGAACTCGCCGGGAACCGGGAGTTGGCGGCAGCCGCCGCGGGCATCGTGTTCTTCTGGGCGCTCGGGGCGGTGGCCCAGCTCAACGTCGATCAATACGCCACCGAGGCGGGCGCCGCGACGCAGGGGCAGATCGTGCCGCTCCTTGTCGCCCTCGTGGCGGGCATCGGCCTGGGGAGCCTCGTCGCCGGCCGGGTGTCGACCCGGGGAGCCGATCTGGGGCTCGTGCCCGCGGGCGCGATCCTGATGGCGATCGCCTCGGCCGCGCTCGCCTGCGGGCCGGCGTCGATCTTCAGCGCCGAAGCCCGCGGTGCCTGGTGGTTCGCCATCACGGCGCTCTTCGCCCTCGGGCTCGGAGCCGGCATCTTCGACGTGCCGCTCGAAGCCTTCTTTCAGGAACGCAGTCCGCCGGCCCGCCGTGGCGCATTGCTCGCCGCCACGAACCTGCTCACGTTCGCCGGCATGTTCGGCGCGTCGCTGCTCTACGGGCTGGTGCGCACGCCGGCGGGCTCCGCGGCCTCCCCCCTGCTCTCCGCCCGCGCCATCTTCGGGCTCTTCGCGCTGCTCGCGCTCGGGGCGACGGCCGTGGCGATCTACGCGGCGCCGCGGGCCTCGCTCAAGATGCTCTTCTCGGCGCTCGTGAACGGTTGCTATCGGTTTCGGATTAGCGACGAGCGGCTCATGCCGGCGACGGGGCCCGCGGTCGTGGTCGCGAACCACCTCTCCTGGCTCGACGGCTTCCTGCTCCCGCTCGCGGTACCCCGCCCCGTGCGGATGGTCGTCTACGGCCCGAATATCCGCGGGAAATTCCTGCGGATGCTCGCCGATCAGTGGCGCTTCATCCTCTTCGATCCGCGTCCCAAATCGATCGGCGCCGCGCTCAAGACGATCCAGGCGGGCCTCGCCGCCGGCGATGTGATCGGCATCTTCTGCGAGGGGGGCATCTCCCGCACGGGCCAGATTCTCGGGTTTAAACGCGGCCTCGAGTGGCTGCTCGAGCGGGTCGAGGCCCCGATCGTGCCGGTCCATGTCGACGGCCTCTGGGGCAGCCTCCTTTCCTTTTCCGAAGGCCGCTATTTCACGAAGCGACCGCGCGGATTCCGCAGGCCGCTGACGCTCCGTTTCGGGACGCCGCTGCCGGTGGGCACGCATCCCGACGAGGCCCGCAGGGCTCTGCAGGAACTGACCGCGACGAGCGTGCGGAGCCGGATGCTCGACCGCGGTCGCCGTCCACCGCCGGGCGTCGCGGCGGGCGAGTGGGCCGCCCACGCGGCGACGGCCGAAGCGTTCGACGGCGCGTGCCTCGTGCGCCGCGACGATCGGCTGATTGCGTCGCTCGCCCCGGGCGATCCCCTCCACGACTCGCTCGGCTCGCATGCACGGTCGCTCCTGGGCATCGACGCCCGCATGGTCGACGGCGCCGCGCCGCCACACGACCTCGCCGCCACGCTCTGCGACGCGCGGGCCACGATCTGGCTCGCTCGCGTGGAGCAGGTTGAATCGTTGGCGAGCCAGCCGCGGGCATCTTCCGGCCTCGCCGCACACCTTGCCGTGGTGGTGATGCCGATCGGGCGGTCTGCCGATCTGGCCCGGGCCCGCGCGGCGGCCGAACGGTTCAAAGCCGCATGTGGCGTGGAACCCGTGGTCGCCTACGCCCCGCCCGAGGCCGGCGGCCTCGTGGCCATGAACACGGCGCCCGCCCGGATCGCCTGGGACCACGAGGCGATCTGCAAGCCCGACACCGTGGGCCGCGTGCTCAACGGCGTCGTGGTCTGGCCGCATGCGTCCGACCGCCTGCGGCTCGGCCTCGCGCCGCTCCCCGACGCCGACTCTCCGCGCACGCTCGCGATCGGAGCCACGTTTCCAAGTGGCGGAGAAGCCCCGCGAGCCGTGCTTCTCGGCGACGACTTCGCCGTCGACGCCGACGGCTTCCTCGTGCCGCGGCCGGCATGAACGACCGCGGAGTCACGGCCGCGACGCCGGTGCTTTTTCCCGAACCATTGGTCGCAGGCGGCGGCTCCGGTATTCTTCCAGCGAACATGCACCCGTAGCTCAATTGGATAGAGCATCGGTCTACGGAACCGAAGGTTGAAGGTTCGAGCCCTTCCGGGTGTATTCGGAGTGGATCGGCCGCCTGGAAGGCGGCCACTCGCGAGCGGGCGGAGGCCCGCCAAGCAAAGCGAGGCATGATGCCGAGGCTTTGCGTGAAGTCACCCCCGAAGGTTGAAGGTTCGAGCCCTTCAGGGTGTATTGGGTTTGGCGCATGTGGGACAGGCTTCAGCCTGTCATGCTCCATGTGGGACAGGCTTCAGCCTGTCATGCGTTTGACGCGCCCAACCCGGCTCGGGGCTGCCCGGACCTTCGCCTCGGCCCTCCCGGCCTCGGCTCTCTGCGTGTCCGCTTCGCTTTCGCCATCCATGGCTGCGCTCGCTCCCACAGCCCGCTCGAGGGCACGGGCAACCCCTCGCCTCCCCGGATTCACGAAACCCCTCGCCCTCGTGGCCTCGGGTTTCTTGGCGAACCTCCGTTCGCTCTCGAGAGCCGGGCCTCCAGCCCGGCATTCCTACGTTTGAGGAGGCTTCGGGCCACCCGTGTCCCTTCATCGGCCTTGGGGCATTCGGGCCGGGGTCGGTACGCTCTCGGGATGGAACGTCCGTCCAGCACCCTGCACCGCGTCGTCGGCTTCGATCCTGGGCTCAACGTCACCGGCTACGGCGTCGTCGAGTGCGACGGGCCGCGGGTGCGGCTCGTGGAGGCCGGCACGGTGCGGTCGCGGGGCGAGTCGCTCGAGGAGCGGCTGCACACGATCCACGTCGGTGTCAGCGAGGTGATCGCGGCGCTCAAGCCGACGGCGCTGGCGATCGAGCAGGTGTTCGCCCACGCTCGGTTTCCCAAGACGGCCATCCTCCTCGGCCACGCCCGCGGCGTGATCTGCCTCGCCGGCGTGCAGGCCGGGCTCGCCGTGCACCACTACCTCCCCAATCGCGTGAAGAGCACGCTCACCGGCAGCGGGCACGCCGCCAAGGAGCAGATCCAGGCCGCCGTGCAGCGCGAACTCGGCCTCCCGGCCCGGCCCGAGCCGGCCGACGCCGCCGATGCCCTGGCCGTGGCGCTCGCCGACTACCATCTCCGGCTCCGGCCGCTGTTCTTCGGCACCGCGATCGTGCGGGTGCAGAGCGGCCGGCACTGAAAGCCCAGCCATGATCACGAAAATCTCCGGCACCGTCGAACGCGTCGACACCACCGGCAACAGTATCGAACTGGCCGTGGGCCCGGTCGTCCACGAGGTGCTCGTCACGGAGCTCGTCCGGCGCAGCCTGCAGCAGAAGCTGGGCCAGCCCGTCGCGCTCCACACGCTCGAATATCTGGAGGGCAATCCGACGCGCGGCAACCTCGTGCCGCGCCTGGTGGGCTTCCTCTCGGAGGTCGAGCGGGAGTTCTTCGAGCTGATCTGCGAGGTCGACGGCGTGGGCGTGCGCAAGGCCTTGCGCGCCATCATCCGGCCGGTCGGCGAGATCGCGGCGGCGATCGACGAGCAGGACGTGAAGATCCTGGCCACGCTGCCCGGCATCGGCGCCGCCACGGCCGAGCGCATGGTGGCCAAGCTCCGGCGGCGGATGCCGAAGTTCGCCCTCCTCGTGGCCCGCGAGTCGCCGGGCGAGGCGGCCGGGGCGTCGGACGTGCTCTCCGAAACGTTCGAGGTGCTCCGCTCGCTCGGCCACTCCGACTCCGACGCCCGCCGCCTCACGGACGGCCTGCGGAGCGAGAAGAAGAAGCCGAAGGACGTGCAGGAAGCCCTCGAGTCGATCTACCGCCAGATGCACAAGCCCCGCGCGGGCTGAGGCAAGTCGCCGCGGAAGCGTCGTTGGCCGTTGTGCTCGAGGCTCTTCTGGCTCAACCCGGCTTCGTGCTCCCCAGACCCCGTCGCCGGACGTTCGGGTTGTTGGGCGCGCGCCGGCTCGTGACTGCCCAGACCCTCTCGCTTGACGTTCGCCTCGGCCCTCCCGGCCTCGGCTCTCTGCGTGTCCGCTTCGCTTTCGCCATC
>RGVT01000061.1 GCA_010027105.1 Planctomycetia bacterium | reverse complement strand
CGGGGGCGTGCGGCGGGGTCGGCATCCGTGCCGCGGAACAGCCTGTGCGAGTCGCCTGCCGGCCTCCAGCCCGTCATCCCCTCCTTCCACAGGAGGTCGGTCGGCAGCAGGTCGCCCCGCCACGCCATGCGGCGGATCTTACGGGAGGTCAGCGGGCCGAACCGCTGCCCGTCGCGTTTGTAGTACCACTGCGAGGACACCGCAGACGGCTCCCGCGGGAAGAAGCACAGTATCCGCCGCGGCGGCACGATCGGCAACCCGCCGCCTCCACCGCGTGAAATCGCACGCCCCCGGCGTGCATGCCGCACGCAGCCGCCCGGCCGCCGGCCCGTCAGCCGACGACGTGGCGGGGCGTGCCGGCCAGGAAGGCGGCCACGTTCGCCGCGGCGGCGGGCGTCGCGCGTGGCCCACGCCACGTGCGGCGTGATCACGCAGTTGCGCGCCCGCAGGAGCGGATTCGACGCCGGCGGCGGCTCCACGGAGAGCACGTCGAGCCCCGCCCCCGCGATCGTGCCCGAGTCGAGCGCGGCGGCGAGATCGGCCTCGTCCACGAGGCCGCCGCGGGCCGTGTTGACGAGGAAGGCCGTGCGCTTCATGCGCGCGAGGCGGGCCGCGTTCACGAGCCCCGCGGTGTCCGGCGTGAGCGGGCAATGGAGCGACACGACGTCGCTCTCGGCGAACAGACGGTCGAGGTCGACCGCCTCGCCCCCCTCGACCGGGCCCGCATGCGAGCGCCGGTGGGCGAGGATCCTCATCCCGAAGGCGCGGCCCACGCGGGCCACCGCCTGCCCGATCCGGCCGTAGCCCACGACGCCGAGCGTGAGGCCGGCGAGCTCGACGAGGTCGCCGTCCCAGAAGCAGAAGTCGGCGCAGGCCGTCCACCGGCCCTCGTGCACCGCGCGGTCGTGGTGCCCGACGCGGTTGGTGAGCTCGAGCAGAAGCGCGAACACCGCCTGGGCCACGTTCGGCGTCGAATACTCCGGCACGTTGCAGACCGCGACGCCGTGGTCGCGGGCCGCCGCCACGTCGACCACGTTGTAGCCCGTCGCCAGCACGCAGATGCATTTGAGATCGGGCAGGGAGGCGATCACCTCGCGGGTGAGGACCGTCTTGTTGGTGAGCACGACGTCGGCGTCGCGGGCCCGCGGCACGATGTCGGCGTCGGAGGTGCGGTCGTGCACGGTCAGCTCCCCGAGGGCCGCGACCGCGTCCCAGGAGACATCGCCGGGATTCGCGGTGTGGCCGTCGAGGATCACGATCTTCATGGGCCCGATGATACCGTCTCGGGCTCCGCCACCGTCTTGCCGCGGCGCGAGACCGCCACCGGGATCGCCCCGCCCACCGGCACCCGCCGGCCGTCGGCCACGAGCACGGCCGAGAGCGTGAAGGGCAGGGTGGCACCGTCGTCGGCGAGATCGCCCCGGGCGAGGAGGGAGTCGAGATACGGCTTGATCGCCCCGCGGAGCGTCTTGTCGGTGGCGGGGCGCGAGGTGTCGCCCACGAGGTTGCGCAGATCGCCGCCTGCGATCACGTAGGCGTTCTCGCGGGCGTCGAACGCCAACGGCTCGAACGACAGCTCCGCCGCCGTCGCCCCGCTCGACTCGTCGCGCACGAGGAGCTGCAGCGCCCCCTTGGCCGGCGGCACGAACACCGCGGGCGCCGTGATCACGATGCGGTCGGCGTCGAGCGCGAAGAACTCGTCGACGCGGGCCGCCTCGGTGCGGCCGCCGGCCGCCTTCGACACGGTGAACGAGAGCCGCAGCGTGCCCGCGTCGGCGAACGCGAGGCCGCACTCCGCCGCCGCGTTGCCCCGCGTGGACACCGGCACGAGGAGATGGCTCGTGACGCCGTAGGGCGTGGCGAGGTGGACGTCGACGAACTCGCGCTCGTGACAGGGAAACGCGTCAGCCTCGAGTGCTGGAGCGTGGGCCGGCGCCGGCAACGGCTCGGCGTGGCTGGCCGGGCTCGCCCAAGCCGGCTCGGGGGCGGCAGCCGAGGTGAGTCCGGCGTTCCAACGCCGGGAAAGCTCCTCGCGTGGGCCGCGGCGTCCCAACGCTCGTCGAGCGTTCGCCGACCCCCTCGCCTCCCGCTGGTGCAGTTCAAGATCGCAGGCACCGCATCCCGATCGTCCGATCGTCTGCACGCCGGGCGGGATCTCGACCTCGAGCACCTCGCGCGAGAGGAGCCGGAACCGGGCCGGCCGGCCCCCGGCGATCACGCGGGTGTCGTGCACGCTGAACCCCTTGCCGATCAGGAACAGCGTGGTGCCCGCGGCCCGGTCGACGCCCGGAGCGCCGTACCAGCCGACGAGTTCCGGCGCGAGGTCCGTGACGCCGCTGTCGAAGAGCTCGAAGCCGCCGCAGGTGTTTTCGTGGGGCACGCGGGCCTCGAGCGTCTGCTGCGGGAGCCGCTCCTCGAGCTGCTCCACCCGTCGCATCAGGCGGGCCATCTGGCCGTCGCGGTAGAGGTGCTCGCAGCGGCCGCAGGCCGCGGCCGTGCGCTCGAGCGCCTTCACCGACCGCGAGAGCCGGAGCGTGTGGCGCATGTCGGGCTCGGTGGCGGCCGGATGCGCGAGCGAGAACCAGCGGGTGTGCACGTCGCAGACCAGCCGGGGCACGAACGACGGCATGACCACGATCGCCACGCACTCGCGGATGCCCGGCTCGAGCCCGCGCGAGGCGAGGTCGGCGGCGGCCGACGGGCCGCAGAGCGTCTCGCCGAGGGTGGCGAGCTGGCCGCGGGTGGGGGGCGTCTGCACCCGCGGCATGAACCGCCAGCCGAACGTGTCGGCCCCGTGCGCGAAGCCGACGACCGTGCGGTTGAGCGCCACCACGGAGAGATCGGCCTCCACGCGGCGGGTGTACCGCGCCAGGCCCTGGGCGTTGAGCCGGCCGCTGGCGAACGCCGCGGCGGTGGCGATCTGCAGCTCGCGGCGGCGGGCGAAGGCGTCGTCGACCGTCTGCTCGTCGACCGCCGGATCGAGCGCGAACACGCGCACCGGCCAGCGGCGCCGGACGTAGTCGTTGAACGCCGCGCGGGCCTCCGGCGCGGGATCGGGGCCCACGAGCGGGCCCGGGCAGGCGGCGCCGCCGGAGGTGGCGCGGATGTCGGCGGCCAGCCGCTCGTCGAGGAGCGCCGACTCCACGAGGATCCCCCAGGCGAGCGCGGCCGCGGGCGTGGTGCAGAAAGGGGGCGCGGCCTCGCGGTCTTCGCAGCACACGCCGGCAGCGGGGGGCGCGGGAAGCGGCTCGGGGGGCGGATCCGCGGAGCCGGTGCCGAACAGCGCGAGCACCTGGCAGCGCACGGCCGCGAGGTCGTCGGCACGCCGGCCGCGCACGAGCTCGGCCAGCCGCCAGCCGGGCAGCGCGGCCCACAGCCCGCGGTGGCGGTCGAGCGCGAGGAGGTCGGCCGCGGCGGCGAGCTCGTCGGCGAGGAAGCCGCGCACGTCGACGTATTCGATGCACGGCCGGGCCGCGGGGTGCGCTGCCAGCGCCCGGCGGGCCGCCTGCACGAGCAGGGCGATCTGGCGGATGCCCGCCACTTCGGCCAGCTGCGACACCGGGATCGGCAGCCGCGACCGGCGGGTCTTCATCGACGGCGCCGTCGCCGGCGTGATCGCCGGCAGCCGCTCCGCGAGCGACCGCATGGCGGCCATCACGCCGGCGCGCTCTCCCCCGGCCTCCGCCGGCGCGAGGATCGTGTCGGCCCAGGCGACGCAGTCGGGATCGTTGACGCAGTGCGTGAGCGCGGGGGCGACCAGGTCGACGAGGTCGTTGATCACGAGGTCGCGGACGGTGTTCGGGAGGAGGTCGTCGTCGAGGCGGGGGTCGACCGTGATCGTGATCTCGGCGCCGTGCCCCTTCTGCGTCTTTCCGCCCGGCACGATCGAGACCGGGATGCGCAGGAGGTCGAGGGCGTAGCCGGGGGCGTCGGCGGAGTCGTCCCCCTCGTTGATGCGCCGCAGCTCGTGGAGGTGGCCGAGGTACCGGGAGAGGTGGTCGAGCTGGAGCGTGGGCTCGAGGGCCAGGGGCGCCTCGTCGAACCGCATGCCCGGCGCGAGTGGCGGCCCGGCGAAGGGGGCCGTGCGGGCGATCACGACCGGGTCGGCGCGGCCCACCTGCTCGTTGGTGGTGGGCAGCAGCGTCTGGATCGAGTTGACCACGCTGGCGTCGGGCGCGGCCACGAACTCTGCCGGCCGGCGCCGGCCCGAGGCCGACTGCACCGCGAGCGCCAGCCCGAGGAACGACTGGTCGCTGCGTCGGATCGCCGCCTGGGAATGCTGCTCGAAGAGCGGCAACTGGCGCCGCAGCTGCTCCTCGTATTCGAGGCGGTGGCGCACGAGGCGGTTCTGCCCCCAGACGTCGGGCGCCTTGGCCACGATCGAGCCGTGGAGGTTGATCTGCCGCTCCAGCCACTCGATCTCGGCGCCGAGCCGCTCGATCTCGTCGTCGGCGCAGGTCTCGGGGCGGGAGCGGTGGAGCGCCCGGAACGGGGCGGCCAGGCCGTCGACGAGCCGGCCGAGGTCGCCGGCCGAAGCGGCCGCGGCGAGGGCCAGGTGGACGGCGCAGGCGAGGACGAACCGAACCCGGTGCATGCTCATGGTGCCCCTCCTTGCGGGTGTCCCCGCGCGCGGGGATACTGCCCCCCAAGGCAATCGGACGCCCGGGCCGGTCGATTGACATTCCGGCGGCCCGACCGCGGATCCCGGGCCACGTTGCCCACCTTCCCAGGAGGCCCGTCGCCGTGAGACGCCCGCAGCGGCATCCCATCCAGTGCATCGTCCCGCCGTACATCTTCAGGCACATGGCCCGCTCGGCCGACCCGCGGGTGCGGGAGATGGCCGTGGCCGCGCTCGCCGCGGCTGCGGCGGTGCGGGCGGTGCGGGCGTTCTCCCAGCAGATGCCCTCCCTCCTGGCCGCGCCCTCGCCGGCCGGCCGGAAGCACCGCCTCGTGTACGACGCCCGGGGACGCGACGAATTGCCCGGCCGGCTCGTGCGCGGCGAGGGGGAGAAGAAGTCGGCCGACGCGGCCGTGAACGAGGCCTACGACTTCGCCGGCGACACGTTCGACTTCTACCACGCGCTCTTCGGCCGCAACTCACTCGACGACGCCGGGATGACGCTCGTCTCGAGCGTGCACGTGGGGGAGCCGGACGGCCGCGGCTTCCAGCCGATGAGCAACGCCTTCTGGGACGGCTCGCAGATGGCCTACGGCGACGGCGACGGGGGCGTGTTCCGGCGGTTCACGCGGTCGCTCGACGTGGTGGCCCACGAGCTCACGCACGGCGTGCAGTCGTTCACGAGCAACCTCGTCTACCGCGGGCAGTCGGGGGCGATCAACGAGCACTTCTCCGACGTGTTCGGCGCGCTCGTGCGGCAGTGGCGGGCGGGCGAATCGGTCGAATCGGCCAACTGGCTGATCGGCGCGGAGGTGCTCGTGCCGGCCCCGACGCGGCGGGCGATCCGCGACATGGAGCACCCCGGCACGGCCTACGCCAACGATCCGGTGCTCGGCGACGACCCGCAGCCCGACCACATGCGGACGTTCTCGGCCGGGCCGGCCGACTCCGGTGGCGTGCACCTCAACTCCGGCATCCCGAACCGGGCGTTCGTGCTCGCGGCCCAGGCCCTCGGCGGGCCGGCGTGGGAGCAGGCCGGCCGCATCTGGTACGACGCGATGCTCCAGCTCTCGCGCACGAGCCAGTTCGCCGACCTCGCGCGGATCACGGCCCAGGTGGCCGGCGACCGGTTCGGGGCGGCGGCGAAGAAGGCGGTGAAGGCGGCGTGGAAGAAGGTGGGGCTGTGAGCCGGTGCCCGCGCCGGCTCGGCATCCCGAGGGGAACGCATGGCCGCGTGGGGCTCGTTTGACGGCCGGGTGGTGGCCCGCTGGCACGACGACGGCCGCGACATGACGCTCGTCGAGCCGTTCGCCTACGTCGATGCCGCAGCCGTGCGCTGGATCGCGCCGGCCGGTGCGGTGGTCAACGGCGCGAGCATCCCGCGGCCGTTCTGGTCGCTGATCGGCGGGCCGTTCGAGGGGCGGTTTCGCAACGCGTCGGTCGTGCACGACGTGGCCTGCGTGGAGCGCACGCGGGCGTGGCGGCAGGTGCACCGGATGTTCTACGAGGCCTGCCGCTGCGGCGGCGTGGGGGCGGTCGAGGCCAAGACCATGTATTACGCCGTGTACCACTTCGGACCGCGCTGGCGGCTCGAGGGGGGCATGCTCCGCGACGAGACGCCGCCGCAGCCGTCGGCCCGCGACGTGGCGACGATCGAGGCCTTCTTTCGCACGCACGACGTCGGCGACGACCAGATCCCGACGCTCCGGATCCGCTGATCGCAAGCCGCATCACGCGTTGGCGATCTGCTCCTCGAGCCAGCGCCACCGGGGGTCGTCCGTCGTGAAGATCGTCTCCCACTCGCCTTGAATCCAACCGAGATCAATGGTGCCGCGATTGGCGGCAACAAGTGCCTCGATATCGGCCTGATCCTGAAGGCGATATGCCAGCAGTTTCATGAGGATCAGGCCCTCGGCTGTGGCGACGCGGATCGGGCCGGCGGGGCCCTGCTCATTGCTCGCCGTCTCGAGCACGTGGCGATAGGCTGGCAGCACCGGCGCGAGCCAGTCGAGCCGCACGTCGCCGCGCCAGAGGACGGCGAGGTGATGACGTTGAAATTCCGTGATCACTGTCGGCTGGTCGAAATCGAAATGCTTCGCTTGGAGGCGTTCGAGCAGGTCGGGAAGCTTGATTGCCGGCACATCCATCAAGACGTCGATGTCTTGCGTGTAACGCGGTCGCGATCGGAACCCGGTGGCGAGGCCACCGATCAACGCGTACGTGGTGCCAGTGACAGCCAGCACTTCGATCATGTCTGCGAGCGTGGCCTCGATCGAATCCGGCGGATGAGCGGGATCACCTGCCATGGCGTTGGAACAGGTCGAGCTGAATTTCCCGCCAGCGGGCTTCGGAAGCGTCGTCGCGGCCTGACGCGGAGCGTTTCCGCTGCTGGGCCGCACCCCAGCTGCGCAGGGCAAACAGCCGGCGCCAACGCTCCAGCGGCGGCAGGGACTGAAATCGCCTCGCATCCGCCGCGACGACCGCACGGGCGCCCGGGAATGGAATTTCGGCAAGCGTGTGAACTGACGCACTCATACATTCGATTCTACTCGCCCACCGGTAGGCAGCGCTGCCACGGTCGATTTTCGCGGCCGGCCGTATACTTCGGGCCATGCACATCGAGCGGGTGAAATACGTGATCTGGGCCGCCGACATGGATCGGGCGGTGGGGTTTTATCGCGACCTCTGCGGCGGCCGCGTGCTCAAGCAGAACAGCGTGATCGCCGAAGTGGAGATCCTCGGCTCCGTGATCGGCATCCACTCCGGCGGCGAAGGGAAGCGCACCTGGACGGGCATCAGCTTC
The DNA here is from genome assembly GCA_010027105.1 of Planctomycetia bacterium. GTDB lineage: Bacteria > Planctomycetota > Planctomycetia > Pirellulales > UBA1268 > RGVT01. The sequence continues at coordinate 3,567 of RGVT01000061.1, read as the reverse complement.
CAGGTGCCCGACGTCGTGGCGGCGGCCCGCGAGGTGGTGGCCGCCGGCGGCACGCTCTCGCGCGAGCCGGAGCCGGAGAACGGCGAGCCGCCGCATCTGGCGATGTGCATCGATCCGGAAGGCAACGAATTCATGCTGTTTCGGAAGCGCAGCTAGCGCGGCGACGCACGGAGACCACGCCCATGGACGGGTGGATCGCGAAGGTGCCGGAGGGCACGGCAGGCCGCGTGCGCCAGTTGCTCGCGGGCCGCCGCGTGGTGGTGCGGCTCTCACGGCCGCGGCGCACGAAGCTCGGCGACCACCGCCCGCCCGGCCGGGGCCGCACGCACCACCGGATCACGGTCAACGACGACCTCAATCAGTATGCGTTTCTCACCACGCTGCTGCACGAGATCGCCCACGTGACGACGTGGGAGAGACTTCGGCACCGCGTGCGCCGCTATCCGCCGCACGGCCGCGACTGGAAACGCGAGTTTGGCGCGATCCTCGAGCCGTTCGTCGATGCCGCGCTCCTGCCCGACGACATCGCGGCCGCCCTGGCGACCTTCATGCGCAACCCCGCGGCGGCGAGCTGCAGCGACCGCGGGCTCGTGCTCGCGCTCGCGAAGTACGACCTCCCGGACGCCGGGCGGCATCGGGTCGAAGACCTGCCGCCGGGGAGCGTGTTTCGGGTGGAGACGGGGCAGGTGTTTCGCCTGGGCCCAAGGCTCCGCAGCCGCTACCAGTGCTTCGAGCAACCGGGCGGCCAGGAATACCGCGTGCACGGCCTCAGCCGCGTGGAGGCAATCTCGGTCGCCGCGCGTGAGTTTTTTCGCCGTTGACGGATGCGCAAAAAGGTGTACAAATATGCACGTGCCCTGCCGTCCTGGCGGTAAGTGTGTCGCCAACGCACGGGATGCCAGAGCCGGAACCAGAGCCGGAACCAGAGCCGGAACCAGAACCGACGCCGATACGTGATGGCGGTACACTAGCGAGGACGTGCCTTTATGGTTGCGATGATGGACACGCTGGCGATCTACGAACAGTTTCGGGCCGTGCTCGGTGAGGAGCGGGCGAAGGGCTTCGCGCAGACGCTCGGCACGATGATCGAGGAGGCGAAAAACGCCGCCACGAAGGAAGACATTCGGCTCCTGCGTGAATCCCTCGAGACGGGTACCTCGAGACTCGACGCAGCCCTCGAGAAGCTCGCCGAGGCGCAGGTGCGGACGGAGGAGCGAGTCGGCCGTCTCGAAGAGACGGTGGCGAAACTCGCCGAGGCGCAACTGAAGATGGAGGCCCGTCTGGGCCGGCTCGAGGCGACGGTGGAGAAGCTCGCCGAGGCGCAGGTGCAGACGGAGGCCCGCCTGAGCCGGCTCGAAGAGGTGGTCGAGCGTCTGGCGAAGGTGGTGGAGCGGCTGGTGGTGCGCTCCGACCGACATGAAGGAACGCTGCTGGAGCTGAGGTTTCGCGATCGGCTGCCCTCGTATCTCGGCCTGTTTCTCAGGCGGGCGAAGGTTTTGCAGCCAGCCGATTTGCTCGATGACCTCGAGCCACGCCTCGAGCGCGCCGAGGTCGAGGATTTCTTGAGAGCCGACGTGCTCGCCCGCGGCGCGGTCGATGGAGAGACCACGTATGTGGTCGGTGAAGTGTCGTACACGGCGCACGCCAGCGACGTCGATCGGGCGGCGCGGCGGGCCGGCCTGCTGCGGAAGGCGGAACTTCACGCCCTGGGGCTCGTCGCCTGCGAGACGGTGCAGCCCGAGACGCTCGCGTATGCCCGCGAGCAGGGCGTGCGGGTCTGGTCCGATGGACGGTTCGTCGACGAGCGGCCGGCGTGACGGCCGCCTACCTCCTCGATTGCCGGCGGCGGACCGTATTGCCGTAGACGTGCAGCGGGCGGTAGGGCCGCTTCTCGATCGGCATGCTCTTGATCTGCTCGCGTTCCGCGCCGAACGTCACGATGCGCGGATCGAAGCCCGTCCCGCCGGCGGCCAGGGCCGACTCGGGGAGCGGGATCGACAGGGCGGCGAGAACGACGGCGAGGAGCGGCAAACCTCTGGGGATCATGTCTGGGACTCTGGGCGACTGCCAATCAGCGTTGAATGAATCGTCGCCGCAACGATGTTTTTTTCGCCGCCCGGGCGGAGTCATGACGCCCGTCAGATCCGGCATGCGCGGCGGGACGCCGGCCGTGAGCGACCCCCACCCCGGGGTGACGGTCGTCGGCACACGCGGCACCACCGGTCTGCTGCACGGCGGGGAGCGGTGCCGTATGCTGGGTTGGCCCGGGGCGGCGGCCGGCCGCCTCGGCTGGAGGCGTGACGAGGTGGCGAGCATGACGAGCATCGAGCGATTCTCGGCGGCGATCGTGATCCTGGCGGCCGCCGCGGCCGTAACGCCCGCGTCCGACGGCGGCGTCGAAGCCGACGTGCGGCAGGCCGCGGCCGCCTACGCCGATGCCTACAACAAGCGCGACTACGAGTCGCTCGCCGCCCAGTGGACGCAGCGCGCGGAGCTCGTGGAGGGGGCGACGCGCATCGTGGGCCGCGACGCGATCGTCGCCTCGATCAAGGGCTGGCTCGAACGCCATCCGCAGGCGAAGCTCGCCGTCACCGTGGCGGCCGTCGAGCAGGTGGCCGGGCCGCTCGCGCGGGTGCGCGGCACGCTCGCGTTCACCGAACGCCCCGGCGACGCGCCGCAGTCGTCGGCCTTCGAGAGCCTGCGGGTGCTCGAGGACGGTGCGTGGCGGCTGGCGGAGTCGCGGGTGGCGCCGAACGCGGCGGCGGCGCTCGACGACCTGGCCTGGCTCGTGGGCAGCTGGCAGGCCACCGACGCGCGGGAGGGAACCACGGTCGAGGTGAAATACGAGAAGGCCGTGGGCGGCCAGGCGCTCCTCGGCCGTACGAAGATCGTGCCCAGGCAGGGGGCGACCGTCGAGGCGATCGACGTGATCCATGCCGACCGCGCGACCGGGCAGGTGCGGTCGTGGGTCTTCGATTCGAGCGGCGCCCGCGGCGAAGGCGTGTTTTCCGCCGACGGCACCGGCTTCAACCGCACGTTCGTCGGCCGGCCCGGCTCGGGCTCCGGCCGCGCGGCCTGGACGCAGGTGATCGTGCCGGGCGGCGACGGCCGGTTCACGATGCAGTCGATCGAGCGATCGCTCGACGGCCGGCCGCTTCCCGACAATCCGCCACTCCATTTCAAGAAACGGTGACCACCATGCGAAAGACACTCACGACGCTGCTCGCCCTCGTCGCGCTCGCGCTCAACCACGGCGGCGCCGTCGCCCACGCCCATGGCGGCGGTGGCGGCCACGGCGGCGGCGGCCACATGGGAGGCGGCGGCCACATGGGGGGCTACGGAGGCCCAGCCCGCGGGTTCGACGGCGGCCGCGGCTTCGACGGCGGCCGCGGGCTGGAAGGCGGCCGTGATTTCGCCGCCCATGAAGCGGGGCAGTTCGCTGGCGAGCACACGCTGTCGAAGGCCGACTTCCAGCGGATCGCGGGCGCGGGGCTCGGCAGGGAGGGGCTCGGCCGCGACGGCCTCGGCCGCGGCGCCGTGCGGCCCTACACGATGAACAACCTCGTG